>CAXNJF010000009.1:0-15541 GCA_964202585.1 Trichlorobacter sp.
CGTTGTCATTAAGAAAAGCCTCGGCAAGCAGTAAATCTTCGGGGGTAGTGATCTTGATATTGCGGTAACTGCCGGTAATAATTTTAACGGTTTCACCGTAGTGTTCCAGCAGGGAACAGTCGTCGGTGCCAAGGAATTGTTCTTGATTAGCCCTGGTGTGAGCTTGTAAAATCTGGCCAAACCTGAAGCTCTGGGGGGTCTGGGCCTGCCAGAGTGTGGCGCGGTCCGGGGTGGCAACAACGATGCCGTCCTGCACGATTTTGATGGTATCCTTGGTCTGTACGGCCACCAGTGCACCGACACCGGTGCCTGCCAGGCTGATAGATTGCTGCAGGATCGTTGCAGTAATGAAAGGACGTACACCGTCGTGAATCAGGACAATATCATCATCACCGGCATGGTTCCGTAATGCGGTCAGTCCATTCAGGACAGAGTGCTGGCGTTCCGCACCGCCCGGCACAATGGCAAGCACCTTTGAAAGCTGATACTGTTCAACCACCTCACGGCGGCAGTACGGGATCTCGTCTTCAGGGATCACCAGTATGATGCCGTTGATCAGCGGACTATCCTGCAATACCTGCAGCGTGTGAGCAACAATCGGTTTGCCACCCAGACGCAGGTATTGTTTGTTGATTGAAGCGCCCATCCGCTTGCCCATTCCTGCTGCAGGCACCACGGCAAAAGTCCGAAGATCAGTCATACTGCGCTCCGGTTGCCTGTTGCAGGGCTGCTGCGAGCAATGGCAGTTCCTTGTCGGTGAGGGTCCGCACATCAAACAAAAAACGGTCTTTCTGGAGGCGGCCCACCACCGGAGGTGCGGTGCTGCGCAAAAGTTCTTCCAGGCGGTGAGGGGGCATCCCTTCGATTGCTACGTCAATCAGGCGGCTGGGCAGTTGCAACAGCGGAAAGGATCCCCCGCCCGGACTTGAAAAACCGTCTTGCAGGGTTAACGCAAACTGTTCAGGTAGAAGAGAACGGAGTTTGCGCAGCATCCGGCGTGCCTTCAGCACCAGCTCCTCCCGTGAGATCGTCAGCATCCGCAAGGTTGGGATCTCAGTCAGGGCAACCCGTTCATCCCGGTACAACCGCAGCGTGGCTTCAAGTGAGGCCAGGGTCAGTTTGTCAATCCGCAAAGCCCGCAGCAACTGGTGCCGCTTCATTTTTTCAATCAGGTCACGCCGTCCGACAATCAGGCCGGCCTGGGGGCCGCCCAGCAGTTTGTCGCCGCTAAAGGTGATAATATCTGCACCGGCCTGCATGTGCTGCTGGATAGTGGCTTCACCGCAGATACCAAAACGGGTAAGGTCTACCAGGCAGCCGCTACCGGCATCAACCATGGTGGGAATACCGGATTCCTGGCCGATACGGGCCATTTTTTCGGTGTCAACCTCAGCAGTAAAACCGACCACAGCAAAATTGCTGGTGTGTATCTTTAGCAGCAGGGCGGTCTGGTCAGTGATGGCACTGATATAATCGCGAGGGTGGGTCCGGTTGGTGGTACCAACCTCAACCAGGGTAGCACCGCTCTGACGCATGACATCAGGAATTCGGAATGATCCCCCGATCTCCACCAGTTCCCCCCGGGAGACAAGCACCTCATGGCCGGCAGCAAGACTTGAGAGCGCCAGCATGACTGCAGCGGCATTGTTATTGACCACCAGAGCCGCCTCGGCGCCGGTCAGTTCGCAGAGCAGCTTTTCTACATGCACATAGCGCTCACCACGTTCGCCAAGCTCAAGGTTAAATTCAAGATTACTGTAGCCCCAGGCGGTGTCTTGCAGGGCTGTTTCAGCAGCCTGGGCAAGGGGAGAACGCCCCAGATTGGTATGCACCACCACACCGCTGCCGTTGATAACTCGACGTAAACTGGGGGTTTCTGCAGCACGGACAGCACGAAGCACCAAGCTGCAGATATGATCAGGGGAAAGGTCTGTAGCGGTGTTGGTTGATAGTTTGTGACGCAGTTGTTCAAGTACGGTGCGTATGGCTTCCTTCAGGCCATTATGACTGGTGATTGATCGCATTGCAGCGATTTCAGGCCAGGAAAAGACCTTGTCCATCTTGGGGAGTCTGCGTCTGCTATCCAGGGATGTGGCGCTCATGAGCGGACTACAGGTCCATCGCTTCGCCTGGATGGCAGACAGACTCGTCCAGCAGGACTTTGCCGCCATATTCGGCATTCTTGCGTACCAGCAGCTCTGCAGCGTCACAGTTGTGTTCACGGAAAGCCGCAATGATTTTGTTGTGTTCCTGCACCGAGACTGCCATCCGGCCCGGTTGCGAGAGCGACATCAGGCGCAGACGCTGGAAACGGGTTACCAGAAGATTGATCATCTCCCGCAGCTTGTCGTTATCTGCCGCTTTGATAAAGAGGTCATGAAAATCGCTATGTACCTTGAAGAACTGTTTGATATCACCCTGTTCACACAGCTCAGTCAGCCTGTCATTGATGGTCTGCAACCGGTCGGTCTCTTTTTTGCTCAGTTTGGCGCAGGCAAGCTTTGCAGCATACCCTTCAAGAATACTTTTTATGGCATAAAACTCTTCAACATCCCGCTGGGTATAGGCGCTGACAATCGCTCCCTTGCGGGGGATCACCTTCAGATAGCCTTCGGATTCAAGCTGGCGGAACGCCTCTCGAATCGGGGTCCGGCTGATACCGAACCGTTCGGCAAGTTCAGGTTCTGAAACGCGGGTGCCAGAGGTGATCGAACCTGAGATAATAGCATCACGGATATTTTCAAGAATCTTTTCACGCAGCGTCGGATGTCGTTCACTCATTTTTTTCATAGGAAAAAGTTTGCTCCATACAAAATGATGATGATTGTATTGTATACAGTATGCATGATTTGTCAATTAAATCGATTTTGTTTTAATGAGTTTTGTCTGGTTGGGGAATACATTGTCTGCTGCGGCCTGTTCCACGAGGAGCTTGAATTTTAACAGTGCAGATAGTAGGGTGCAATAATTACGGGCAGTATGAGGGAGTACCATGGATCCGGTCCGCCGGCTGAAACTATCGCTTGTCATACTTATCCTGCTGCTTACCCTGGGTACCAGCGGGTACATGGTGGTTGAAGGCTGGAGTATGCTTGATGCCATTTACATGACGGTGATCACTCTTGCTACGATCGGGTTCAAGGAGGTGCATGACCTCACTGATCAGGGCAAGCTGTTCACCATACTGCTGATTGTCTTTGGCGTCAGCACCCTGGGCTACCTGGTCAGTAGTATTGCCCAGTTGATGTTTGAAGGGCATATTCAGCAGATCATCGGGAGGAAAAAGGTGGAAAAAAAGATTGATGCCCTCAAGGAACATTATATTATCTGCGGTTTTGGACGGATAGGCTCCATGATCTGCCGGGAGCTGGCAGCCAATGATGTGCCGTTTGTGGTGGTTGAGCATAGTACCGAGGTGCTGGAGCGGGTTGAAGATGATCGCTACCTCTGGTTGAAAGGGGATGCAACCCTTGATGAAACCCTGATACGGGCCGGTATTCAACATGCCAAAGGGTTGATTTCTGTGGTTACCTCAGATTCCGAGAACGTCTACATAACCCTGACCGCCAGGGGGCTGAACCCTGATCTGTACATCCTGGCCCGTTCCGGTGAAGAAGGAACCGAACTGAAGCTGAAGCGGGCCGGAGCCAACAAGGTGGTTTCCCCCTATGCAATCGGCGGTATGCGGATGGCCCAGTCAATTCTGCGCCCCAGTGTGGTTGATTTTATCGAGATCGCCACCGCCAGTGAGCATCTTGATCTGCAGATGGAAGAGATCTGTATCCCCCATGACTCCGATTTTGCCGGAAAAACCCTAGTCAGCTCCGGGTTCCGCAAGGAAACCGGTGTTATCATTGTCGGTATCAAAAAATCTCACGGTCATATGATCTTTAATCCCAACCCCCATGATACGATCGATGAAGGAGATACCCTGATCGTGCTGGGTGATCCGGCCTCGGTTGACAAGCTTGAAGGGCTGGTCAAGCAGAGGATAACGCCGGGACACAGTGTCAGCCGCAAGCAGGAGGTGACTTCCCATGCCTAGCCTGCTCTGTGCCCATCTGCCCTGGCCCCGGCTTGAGGAACACCGTACCTGGCTGCTGGAACAACGGATCAACCCGGAACTGTACCTGCCATCCGAAGCGCTTGATGCGCTGGACAAAAAACTGCTGCGTTCCTTTGCGCAGGATCTTGCAGACAGGGAACTCTCCTGTACCATCCACGCCACTTTTATGGATCTTAACCCCGGTTCCGTTGACCGTGCTGTGCGGGAGGTTACCCGGCAGCGGGTGGAGCAGACCCTGGACTGTGCCGAAATGCTGCAGGCGCGGGTTGTGGTGTTTCACCCCGGCTACAGTCGTCTGACCTATGGTTCGGCCATACCTGTCTGGGTTGCCAACACCGTTGACTTCTGGCAGCAGCAGCAGCCTCGTATCCGTCAGGCGGGCTGCAGGGTTGCCCTTGAAAATATCTTTGAAGAAGAGCCGTCAACACTGCTGCAGGTGCTGGAGCAGCTGGATCGCTCCCTGTTCGGCCATTGTTTTGATACCGGTCACTTCAACATGTTTGCCACGGTATCCCTTGAAGAGTGGTTCAGCACTCTTGGCAGTTTTGTTGTTGAAAGCCACCTGCATGATAATCACGGCGAAGCTGATGAGCATCTTCCGGTGGGTGAAGGGGAGATAGATTTTAAAAAAGTGACCGACCTGTTGAAACGGTATGCTCCCCAGGCGGTCTGGACTCTTGAGGCACACAGCCGGGAACGGCTGGAACGTGCGTTAAACAACATTCAGCAGTACCTGTAAGGACACATTATGTCAGATAGAATATTGGTAACCGGCGGGTGCGGATATATCGGCAGCCACGTCGTGCGGCAGCTTTCAGAGGCAGGTTTCCAGGTGGTTGTCTACGATAATCTTTCCACCGGGTTCCGTGACTCCCTTTTGCATGGAGAGGAACTGATCGAGGCGGACCTGGCTGATCGTGATTCACTTGAAGAGCTCTTCAAGCTGCATCGTTTCAAGACCATACTGCATTTTGCGGCAGCCATAGTTGCGCCGGAATCGGTCTCGCAGCCACTGAAATACTACGGCAACAATACCCGCAACACCCTGGGCCTGCTTGATACCTGTGTGCGGTTCGGTGTTGAGCGGTTCATCTTCTCCAGTACAGCAGCGGTCTACGGCTTTCCGGAAGGGGGCAGCGCTTCGGAAGAAACACTACTGGCACCGATCAACCCTTACGGCACCTCCAAGCTGATGAGTGAATGGATGCTGCGCGATGTGGCTGCAGCCCACGGTATCAAGTACGTTGCCCTGCGCTACTTCAATGTCGCCGGAGCTGATCCCCTGGCCCGGATCGGACAGCGCACCCCGGAGGCCACCCACCTGATCAAGATCGCCTGCCAGACCGCCCTGAGGCAGCGCAATCAGGCAGCCATCTACGGCACTGATTACCCTACGCCGGATGGCACCGGCATTCGTGATTATATCCATATTGAGGATCTGGCTGCTGCACATCTGGCGGCCCTGAACTATCTGGATAAAGGTGGAGCATCCACTGCGATCAATGTCGGTTATGGCCGTGGCAGCAGCGTGCGCGAGGTACTGGCCATGGTTAAGCAGGTCAGTGGTATTAACTTCAGCGTGGTTGAGGCAGAACGTCGCCCCGGTGATCCCGGTTGCCTGATTGCCCAGGCCGATAAGATCAAGCAGCTGACTGAGTGGCGGCCGCGTTACGACAGCTTGCAAACCATTATTGAGGATGCCTGGCGCTGGGAGTCAAAGCTGGCAGGAACCTGATCTGATGGATCTGGTGATCTCGCATGTTAACGCTGATTTTGATTGCCTGGGTTCCCTGGTAGCGGCTGCACGGCTCTACCCCGGTGCCCTGTTGTCCTTTCCCGGTTCACAGGAAAAAAACCTGCGTGATTTCTGTGCCCGTCACCCTGATTTACTGCCCCCGTTTGTCCGCTCCAAAGATGTTGATCTTTCCTGCATCACCCGTCTGATTCTGGTTGATTGCCAGCATGCCTCCAGGATTGCCCGCTTTGCCCGCTTGCTGGAACAGCCCGGTCTTGAGGTGCATATCTATGATCATCATCCGGCAACCTCTGACAGCATCATCGCAACAGGGGGCTGTATCCGGTCCTGCGGAGCCACGGCAACCATTCTGACCGGACTGCTGCGCGAGCAGGGTATCGAACCGACACTGTCTGAAGCGACTCTTTTGCTACTGGGGATTCACGAGGATACCGGACGATTGTTGTTTCCCACCACCACCCCGGATGATTACCGTGCTGCGGCCTGGCTGCTTGAGCGGGGGGCGCGGCTGCAGCTGACAGACGAGATCCTTGTGCCGGAACTGACCACCCAGCAGGTTGAACTGCTGCATGATCTGCTTGCATCACTTAAAACCAGTGAAATAAGCGGAGTACGGATCTCAGTGGCCCATGCCAGCCGTCCCTGGTACGTGGGAGATGTTGCCGGTCTGGCTCACATGATGCGGGATATGGAGAACCTTGATCTGCTGGTGCTGGTAGTGGCGATGGCCGACCGGATTTACCTGGTGGCTCGCAGTCGGGTTTCTGAGGTGGATGTTGGCGAACTGTTGCGGGCCTTTGGTGGCGGCGGTCACGCTTCGGCTGCCTCGGCAACGGTCAGGGGAGAGTCGCTCTCATCTGTGCTGGAACGGCTGGAACGGAATCTATTGCTGGCAGTGCGTCCCCACAAAACCGTTGGTCAGGTAATGTCATCACCGGTCCGTAGTGTTTCAACAGACATCACCGCACAGGGGGCGCGGGATCTGCTGGTACGCTACAACTACAGTGCCATGCCGGTACTGCAGGAAGATCAGATGCTGGGGATCATTACCCGCAAGGTGGCGGAAAAAACGGTGTACCACGGTCTTGGGGACAGGCCGGTGACCGAGGTGATGCATACGTCCTTCATGCGGGCTACCCCGGATACCCCGCTGCATTCGGTGATGGATTATATGATTGGCGGTGACCGCCGCTTTGTTCCGGTCTTTGATAGTGAAACACTGGTGGGGGTGGTGACCCGTACCGATCTGCTGCGCCATCTGCATGGCAGCAGCACGCATGGTGAAACCCTCTATGATCTGGAACGGCTCTCGCCGGAGCCAAAAGAACGGGATCTGGCTACCCTGATCAGACGGCGCCTGCCTGCAGAATCGGTGCAGCTGCTGGAACTTCTGGGCAGCGGGGGCGATGAACTGGGGGTTTCCGTACATGCTGTGGGCGGGTTTGTGCGCGATCTGCTGCTGGATCAGCCGAATCTGGATCTTGATGTTACCGTTGAAGGTGACGGGATATTCTTTGCCGAGACCTTTGGCAAACACCACGGCTGCCGGGTGCGTCCCCACCACACCTTTGGTACTGCGGTCGTCGTCTTCCCGGATGGACGCAAACTTGATGTGGCCAGTACCCGGCTTGAATATTATGATTCACCCGGCGTACTCCCAACGGTGGAGCGGGCATCTTTGCGTCACGACCTCTATCGCAGGGACTTTACAATTAACAGTCTGGCGCTCTGCCTGAACAACAGCCGTTTTGGCCGTTTGCTGGATTTTTTTGGTGGTCAGAAAGATCTGCAGGAAAAGGCGATCCGGGTGCTGCACAACCTTTCTTTTGTGGAGGATCCGACCCGTGCCTTCCGTGCCATCCGTTTTGAACAGCGGCTGGGATTCAAGCTTGATCCACATACCGAAGGGCTGTTGCGGTCAGCAGTGCGGGCCGGGCTGGTGGAGCGGGTAGGCGGAAACCGGCTGCAGGGAGAGCTGCTGCATATTCTGAAAGAACGGGAGCCTGCTCCGGCCATCAAGCGGATGGCCCAGCTGGGGCTTTTACCCTGCATTCATCCTGCCTTGCGCTGTGGTCCGGACAGCGAACAGCTGTTTGAAGAACTGGAACGGGTGCTGGCCTGGTTTCAACTGCTGTATCTGGACAAGCCGCTTGAACCCTGGACCGTCTGGTTTTTAGCCCTCACCGACCGGCTGGACTCCCCCCAGTATCTGGAAGTCTGTCAACGTTTGGTACTGCCGGAACGGATGATGGAACGGATCTTCGGGCATCGCCACCAGTCCCTGAAGCGGCTGCAGCATCTGCGGCAGGCGCTGAGCCGCGGACAAGAGATTCCCAACAGTCAGCTCCACAGCTGGCTGCATGGCTTGCCGCTGGAGCTGCTGCTCTATGGACTGGCCCGCAGTGGTCAGGAAGATCTGCGGCGGCTGGTTTCTCATTATCTGACCCATCTTGCCAAGGTAGAATCACTGGTAACCGGCACTGAACTGCAGGCTCTGGGGCTTACACGAGGACCGGTCATACGGACCATCAAAGAGCACCTGCTGGCGGCAAGGCTGGATGGGAAGGTTGCATCAAAGGATGAGGAACTGACGTTGGCAAAGAGCCTGATTGATCACCATGAACTTCAAGGCGACACCAGCTGTCCGGCTGTTTAGGCGTGATATCAGCACGTAAGGCAAGCAAGAAGTGATCAGGTTGGTGCCTGTGGTCTGGTTTTCAGCTCCGCTCCGTCCGTAAGCTCACCATCAAGGCCGACCAGGTTGCCCCGGCGGTCAGTCACCTGCGTGGTTTCGCAGACGGTGCCGTAGCGTGCCAACAGGGCGTGGCGTACGGTCATACCGGGCGTCAATTCAATAGCCGTGCCATCCATAACCACCCTCATTTAGCGCAGCTCACGGATTCGTCCTTCCAGAACAGGCGACACGCTTTGGCCTGTTTCCAAGGTCTCCAGCACCATGTCACGCAGAAATCTGCCCGGATCATTATAGACCAGACGGCTGCTCTGCATGGCGCCTGACACCTCTGAAAAATCACCAGAACTGCGGATCGCCTCGCCAAAAGAGGTGTAACCGTCACCACCGGCAGCAATAAAGTCAAGGGTTGCCACAGTGTACTCCTGGTCAACACGCAGTGGCTTGCCTCCGATAGCGGCTGACACCACCCGCTGGCCAACCGGCCTGGCCGGATTAAAGCTGAAGTTGATCCCGGAAACCTGCGGGAAGCGCCCTTCCTCATGCTCGACCCCGGAGACGCCATGTTCCAGAGCTGACAGTAACTGGCTTCCTGACATCCTGACCGCTACAAGATAGTTGTTAAACGGCAACGCCTGCTGAATCTGGCGTACCGTGACCGATCCCTTCGGGATACCGAACCGCAAGCTGCCACCGTTAATGATGGCCGCCTCTGCACCGGTTGCCTGCCGAACAATATCAGCCACCAGATTACCCAGGTTGGTTTCATGCAGACGGCTCCCCTGCTGGATCAGGTCAACCTCGGCAGTGCCGGCCTTGCGGTCAAGCAGCTCGGCGGCCTCCTGGTTATAGCTGTGTACCAGTGCTGCAACAGCTGGATCTCCGTTATCGATTGCTGGCGTAATTTCGATCAGGCGGCCTTCAAGCTTAAGCAGTCTGCCATTGTCTATGGTCAGATCCACCAGCCCCAGTGTCTTGCCATGTTCCCAGGCCTGCACCACAATGCAGTTACCGATCCTGGTCGGCTGTTCCAGCCTGGTGTGGGTATGACCACCCACAATCAGTACCGGTATGGTAGCGGTTGCTACCGGCCCACCGCACAGGTTCTGCGCCAGGGCACGGTCATGCTCATACCCCTGATGGGTCAACAGCACTATCAGGTCTGCGTTTTGTTGAGCTTGCCCAAGTTGTAAGCGGGCAGTTTCAATGACCGGCCTGAACCTGAGCCCGGCCATATTGCGGGGGTGGGAACTGTATGGTGTCTCTTCGGTTACCAGGCCGATAATGCTGATTCGCAGACCGTTACGGGTGACGTCCATCCTGGGAAGTATGCCGGGAAAGTCACTCAGGTTTGCAGCCAGCACCGGGAACCTGGCCTCGCTAATCCGTTGTTTGAGGACCGCCTGGCCATAGTCAAACTCATGGTTTCCCAGCGACATGGCATCAACCCCCAGCAGGTTAAGCAGCTCGATCACGCTCTTGCCCTGGGAGAGCCTGGCCCAGGTGTCACCGTGGATCGCATCGCCAGCCACCAGCAGCAGGCTGGGATACGGAGTCCGCTGCTGGTGGATCTCTGCTGCCAGTCGGGCAGCGTCACCCAGTGCAAGAGCACCGCCTGGTGCTTTGGACGGGTTGGCAAAACCATGAAAATCGTTTAGATGAAGAATGCGGATGGTTATTGGCGCAGCACTGCAGTCAGCGCTCAGGACCAGTGCCAGGATCAGGCAGAACAGCAGCTGTCTCATAGTTACTCCCCAAGTGGTTGTAGTATACTGTTTGTACCATAGAATGACCTGGCTGCAAGGACCAACAGGATCGTGGAGAAAAGGACCGTAGCTGATGCAGAGCTCATGCAGGCAAGAGTACCACCCCGTAACCGGCCGTTTTGCCCCCTCACCCACCGGGCCTTTGCATACCGGTTCGCTGGTGGCGGCGGTGGGCAGTTGGTTGATGGCCAAAGCTCGCGGCGGACAGTGGCTGCTGCGGATTGATGACCTGGATCGCCCTCGCTGTCGTCAGCAGTTTGAGGATGACATCCTGCGAACCCTGGAGCGGTTCGGGCTGGTATGGGATGGCCCAGTCAGTCGCCAGAGCAATAACACAGAAATGTACAACGAAGCGTTTGAACAGTTGCGGAAACAGTCGGCGGTTTACCCCTGCGGCTGCTCCCGTGCTGAAATCTCCCGGATGGCCTCGGCTCCGCACCCCGGTGAGGAGGTTCCGTATCCCGGCACCTGTCGTGCCGGACTGGCAGCAGGCCGGGAGCCGAGGGCCTGGCGGCTGCGTACAGCGGGGATGAAGGTTACCTTTGATGATCTGCGCCATGGCAGGAGCACCACTGACCTGGACACAAGCAGTGATTTTGTGATCAAGCGTGTGGAGGGGTTCTTTGCCTATCAGTTGGCAGTTGTAGTGGATGACCATCTTACCGGCGTCAATCAAATTGTGCGGGGGGATGACCTGCTCGATTCCACCCCGCGTCAGATTTTGCTGCATCAGCTTTTGGGGTGGCCGTTGCCGGTCTATTGCCACCTGCCGCTGGTGACCGGACCAAATGGCGCAAAACTAAGTAAGCGGGATAACAGCGTGTCTTTAGTCGATGGATGGGTGGTGGGACGTGAGTCGGAACTACTGGCCTGGTGCCTGGAGTTTCTTGGGCTGCATCTGCCGGATGTATTACATGGGGCAAGCTGCGTAGAGTTATTAAGGTGGGCGCAGACGATTTTCAGGACGGAATTACTAACTGGAGAGACTCCTGTAACGGCTATTCTTCGCTAGCAGAAGCCTTGGGGTAATCTCCAAGCTGCTGACGTGGCTTAAGGACGGGTAGATTCTGGCTTGAACGGACTTTGCAAGCATGGTATTGCTGTCATTACTATGAACAAACTACTACGTCGCTCCATCGTCACCATGGCAGGTTATGTACCCGGCTTTCAACCACCGGATATCGCCTCATGGATCAAGCTGAACACCAATGAAAACCCCTATCCGCCATCGCCCCGCGTGAAAGCGGCGATCCTTGCCGAGCTGGGTGATGATGCCGCTTTACTGCGTACCTATCCCAGCGCCTCCAGCGAAAAGTTGCGTCAAGCTGCTGCGGAACTGTACGGTTTTGATCCCTCCTGGATAATCATGGCCAACGGCTCCGATGAGGTGTTGAATAACTTGATCCGGGCCTGTGCAGGAGAAGGGGAGGAGATCGGCTATGTCCATCCCTCTTATTCCTATTATGCCACGCTGGCCGAAATTCAAGGGGCGAAGGTACGGACATTCGGGTTGACCGATGATTTCCGGATAGCCGGTTTTCCTGAGCGTTATTGCGGCAAGCTGTTTTTTCTGACCAGCCCGAATTCTCCGCTTGGCTTTGCCTTTCCGCTGGAGTATGTGGAGGAGCTGGCTAACCGTTGTGACGGTCTGCTGGTGGTGGATGAGGCATACGCGGACTTTAATGATGTCAATGCCCTTGAGCTGGTGCGGCGCTATGACAATGTGGTGATAACCCGCACCCTTTCAAAAAGCTATGCTCTGGCCGGAATGCGGCTGGGGCTGGCCATTGCCCGGCCGGAGATCATCACCGCCCTTGACAAGATCAGAGATCACTATAATCTTGATCGACTGGCCCAGGCAGCTTGTGTTGCTACGTTGCAGGATCAGGAATATTTTCTTGAACGGCGGAATCAGGTGGTGGCAACCCGCCAGTTTTTTACCGCAGCGCTGCAATCTCTGGGATATGCGGTAGTCGCATCATCAGGGAATTTTGTTTTTGCATCATCGCCGGACCGGAATGGACGTCGTGTCTATGATGGTCTCTACCAGCGCAAAATTCTGGTGCGCCATTTTAGTGACCCGCTGCTTGCGCATGGACTACGAATTTCCATTGGTACTGATGAAGAGATGGAGCAAACCCTGACTGCCCTCAGGGAGATTGACTGACAAGGAGAAACAGCATGCAACTTTCCGAGATGCACACCCGCTGTGGCCAATGTGGATTCAACTACTCACGGATTGATTGCGAGGCATGGGGACGTTTCAGTTCCCGTCGGATCATGTGCCCCATTTGTGGCTGGACGGTTTACGAGGAGCACCGTTGGGATGAAGACGAGACTTCGGTTTTGATTAAGCGTAATGAAGCCCAGGGCTTCGGTGCATACCGACTGATCCCGCCGGGCGGGTATACCGGCTATAATGCGTTCCATTCTGAGCCCCCCCAGGAAGTGCTGAACAATATCAAGGATCTGCTAACTGACAAAGGCTGGAAGGGATACCTTTCGCTCTGGGACAGTAAAGAGAAGAAGGCGTTACTGGTAACCGGCCACCCGCTGAACAAGTTTGATGTCGCCGGAATGAACGGAACCAGGTGAGGACACCATGAAGCGGACTGCAAAGATTGAACGGACCACCTCTGAAACGCGGATTCAGCTTACTCTGACGATAGATGGTAGCGGTCAGGCAGCCATCCGTACAACCGTACCGTTTTTTGACCATATGTTGCACCTTTTTACCCGCCACGGTCTGTTTGATCTGACCGTGGAGGCTCACGGTGACATTGATATCGATTTTCATCACACGGTTGAAGATATCGGCATAGTTTTGGGTGAGGCTTTCAAACAGGCGCTTGGAGACAAAAAGGGGATTGTCCGTTACGGCACCGCCCGGATCCCGATGGATGAAACCCTGGCCGATGTAACGGTAGACCTTTCGGGACGTCCCTACCTGGTCTACAATGTTGATTTACCCAAGGTTAAAGTGGGAGATTTTGATGCTGAACTGGCCCGAGAATTCTTCCAGGCTTTTGCCAACACCTGTGGTTGCAACCTGCACCTGAACCTGCTCTATGGTGAAAATGTCCATCACATTATTGAGGCCTGCTTTAAAGGATTTGGCCGGGCGCTGGACAGTGCCACCCGGCAAGACTCGCGTCTGCATGGTGTCATGTCTACCAAGGGTATGTTGTAATAGCCAGGCTATGAAAGAGCGTGCAGGGCATCTCTTCGGTTTTTTGTTCCTGTACGCTCTTCTCTGTTTTTTTGTCCTGGCAGCACAGAATGCCTGTGCAGCTGCTCCGGCCCAACGTGTGGCGCTTGTAATCGGTAACGCAGGGTATCCCGCAGTTCCTCTTGCCAACCCGCTCCAGGATACGCAGGCTCTGGCAAAACAGTTGTCTGAAGCAGGTTTTAAGGTGTTGCTGCATAATGAATTGAATCAATCCGCAATGTATGATGCTATTGACACCTTTATTGCCGAGTCAGCCCAGACAACAGAAATTCTGTTTTTTTATGCAGGTCACGCCATTCAGGTAAACGGCAGAAACTACCTGATCCCGGTTAGCGCTGATTTCAGGGCAGATGATCTCTTATCGCAACTCTTCGACCTACGCTATCTCACCGATAAATTTTCCTCGTTGAAAGCTTCGCGCGCCAAGATAATCGTGCTTGATGCCTGTCGTGACAATCCTTTTTCAAAACATCCGCTTGCAGCCAGCGGCCTGGCAGAAATCACGGCCCCCGTAGGCACCTTTATCGCCTTTTCAACAGCCCCCGGCAAAACAGCGGAAGATGGAGAAGGGGAGAATAGCCCGTACGTCACCTCTCTCTTAAAGGCGATGGCTGTCCCCGGCAGGAAAATTGAAGAGGTGTTTAAAGAAGTCCGTTCGAGGGTTAACGAAGAGACCAAAGGCGGTCAGATTCCGTGGGAGGCGACCTCACTTGAAGTTGATTTCTTTTTTAAGCCCAGGCTGGCAGATTTGCCAGTATTGAACACAAACCCCGTAAAGGGGGGGAAGCAGAAAAAAAACAAATCTAACACCATCAAAAAGCGGTGTGACGCTATTCTGATGAAGCTATCACTTGGTATGGAGGGAGTGTCCATTGAAGAACAAAAACTGTTGCAGACCGAATGTCGCTAAATGGGTGGTAGTATTTCTTCTGGCATGTACAGGTTTGCTGGGTAGTTGTGCAGGTCAGAATACTGTGGTTCAGAAGCCGGTTATTGATGACAAGCCTGCCTACTTCAAGGATCTTGATACTGCTACTCAGCACTTGTCCAATTCTCTTACACGGCAGTTGTCAGACAAGGTTGCTGAAAGTATTCCGCAGATGGTGGTGGATGTCTTTTTCAACGAGCAGTCTGCTGAAGTGAGTAACGCAGGAAAGAGCCTTCAGGCTAAGATGATTGAACTTCTGAAACGGGGCACCCCGCCCTTCCCTTCCCTGCCGCTGGGTGGTGCATCGTTGCAGAAATCTCGTTGGGTTGTACTTGGTAGTTACAGGCTTGAGCCTCAAAGTAGTACTTCCACAACGCGGTGGGTAAAGATTACCTCAGAGACAAAAGAGATACAGACGGACAAGATACTTGCCAAGGCAGAAGTATTTGTTGATGCGCAACAGTTTCGCACCAACGAGCCGGTTAAATTTTATAAAGATGCGCCTATGTATATGACTTCCGTGCGTAAGACAGCATCAAAAACGGCGCCTCAACCTCTGGCTGAACGGCTTGCCGTTGATGCCAGGCTTGCTGATGCACGGAACGCATATGACTCCGGTGACTACACTGCCGCCGAAAAGTTTTTTTCTGAGGTGACTGCAACCACAAAAGGGACAAACATGATCGCCCTTTCCGGTCTGTATCAAAGCCAGTATCGCTTAAACCACCTTGCAGAGGCTGAGGCTTCTTTTGGGCGCCTTGTTTTGGCAGGGCTTGAAACCGGAAACCTCTCGGTAAAGTTTCTTTTTAAAGTAAATAGCACCGATTTTCTGCCAAACAGTGAGCTGGCAGGGCAATATCCGCTTTGGTTGCGCCAGGTTGCTCAACAGCTGTCTAGGCAGGACAAATGTCTGACCGTTAATGGCCATGCCAGCAAGTCCGGCAGCGCTGAATTGAACGAGCGTCTATCCAGGCAACGTGCAGAACGGATTGCCCTCCTGCTGCGCCGCGCCAAGCCAGAATTAAATGGCCGTATTCAGGCAGCAGGAAAAGGATTCAAGGAGAATATTGTTGGATCAGGCACCAATGATGCTTTAGACGCAAT
>CAXNJF010000010.1:0-15033 GCA_964202585.1 Trichlorobacter sp.
CTGTTCTCCTGGGCAACAGAGCGCAAGGGGGATAGCACGGTCACCTCCTTTGTTTCACTGCAAGGTCGTGACGGAGACCGGAGCTGCCTGCGATTCTCGGTTACCGTTGTTGATCGTCGCCTCACCCGCAGCAGTTATCAACGCGGTGATGAAGCGGTGGCTCAACAACTGGCCCAATCAGGAATTTCGGTCCTGAAGAATCTGCGCGGCATCGGTCTGGCCACCACGCTTGCAAGCCTGCTGGGAAGCGCCCTGATACTTAAACACGTAGCCCATGAAGGAAAAACTGCACATTTTGATGTCTGGTTGCAGATGGCAACGGAACTGGCTGATACTGCACCAGCCGCTGCTGTTGCTGTTCAGGCCACACAACGGGAAGCTGTCCGCCTCTGGGACACCGCAACGGTTGCCCATACGGACAAGCCGGTCTCCTTACGGGTGCTGGTTGCTGAAGATAATCCTCTTGAACAGCTCAACATCAAGGGGCTGATGGAGCGTCTGGGACATCAGGTGATACTGGTAGGCAATGGACGGGAAGCGGTTGAGGAGTGTGAAAATAACCGCTTTGATCTGATTCTGATGGATATTCTGATGCCGGTCATGGATGGTTTTGAGGCGGTTCGTCTGATACGTGAACAGGAACGTCTGCAGGGTACCCAGACACCGATACTGGCTCTGACATCCTACTCATTGAAGGCGGTGCAGGAACGTTGCGCCAAGGCAGGCATGAATGGCTATCTGCCAAAACCGGTGACTCAAACCAAGCTGGATGAACTGGTCAGAACGTTTTTCTCACAACCGGCTGGCCCGGATGAAATCCAGGCGGTTCACCACGTTTTCTCTACCTTGCCAGCTTTGAATCTGGATGAAACCATCAATAATTTTAATGGAAATATTGCATTTTTTGAGGAGATGCTGGCCCTGTTCAGCACCCACGGCCATCCAATTCTGGATACCATTCTGCTGCAGCTGCAAACAGATAATCCCGGAGCAGAACTGGAGCATGCCGCTCACAAACTGAAAGGAATGGCCGCCAACATCGGAGCAGCTCAATTGGCTGAGGTATGCAACAGGCTGCAGGACGAAACACACTGTGACAACAGCAGCGTACGAGCCGGATACCTGCAGGAACTGAACCATGCACGGACAGCTCTCGGCAACGCACTTGAACAGCTTGACTGGAAAACTTTAAAGGAACGCTATTCTCTCCCATCGCCATGATTGTTGAAAAAGACCTGAAATTTTTTATCGGACGTCAGCCTATCCTGGACCGTAAACAGGAAATATACGGCTACGAACTGCTCTTCAGGGCAGCCGGACACCACACAACTGCCCAGTTTGAAAGCCAGTCCCAGGCATCGGCATCGGTCATTTCCAGCGCCCTGTCTGATTTCGGGCTGCAGGATGTGTTGGGGGATAAATTCGGCTTCCTGAATATCACCGCCGGTGTGCTGCATTCAGAGATGCTGGAACTGTTACCGATCGAGCAGTCGGTACTTGAAATTCTTGAAACCATTGAACTGGACGACAACGTTCGCCTGCGTTGTAATGAACTGAAATTAATGGGCTTTAAAATTGCCCTTGATGACCATATCTACGCTCCCGAGCATTCCGCCTTTTATAAAATGGTGGATATCATCAAGGTAGATATCATGGCTACCGACCCTGATGAGCTGCCTCAAATAGCGGCTGATTTGAGGAAATACCCGGTGGTACTCCTGGCAGAGCGGGTAGAGACCATTGAAGTATTTGAACAGTGCCTTGCATACGGCTTTGAGCTGTTTCAAGGCTATTTTTTTGAACGACCGGTCATTATCGGTCAAAAACGGATTGATCCTTCCGGTATCGCCATGATGAAGCTGCTGCAGCAGCTGAATGAAGACTGGGATATTGACGAAGTAGAAGAAACCTTCCGGGAAAACCCCAGTCTTACCTTTAACCTGCTGAAGCTGGTCAATTCAGTCATGGTCGGCATGCGGGAAAAAATCAAGAATATCCGTCATGCCATCATGATTCTGGGAATAAACCATCTGCGGCGCTGGGTACAACTGGCCCTGTTTGCCGGCAAGGATGACCGGGGTCTGAATTCCCCGCTGCTGGAAATGGCTGCAGTACGGGGACGGCTGATGGAACTGCTGATGATTCAGCGCACCGGCTTGAACCGAACCAATGACCTTGTTGAGACCGCTTTTCTGACCGGCATCCTCTCCTTGCTGGATGCGCTTTACGAAACCCCGATGGAGCATGTTGTCGAGAGCCTGAACCTTTCGGAAGATATGGGCGATGCCTTGTTGCGACGTGAAGGACAGCTCGGTACACTGCTCCTGTTGGCTGAAAAACTCGAAAAAACCGACTTTGAGGCGGTACAGGAGATCCTTGACTCGTTGTCCATCAGCCTTGACCAGCTGCTGGCTGCCCAGCTGGATGCCTTTAACTGGCGGAACAGCATTGTCCAGGGCCAACGCCGCGCTGCCTGAACCCTTGACAGCACCAGCGCTTAAGAGTATTTTCCTTTTTTGTTTTTCGCATTTTTCTTGATCCTTTACCCTTGCCCCCTGGATTTCTAACCATGCACATTGTAGCTATCATTCCCGCCCGTTACGGTTCAACCCGTTTTCCCGGCAAAGCCCTTGCTGATCTGGCCGGAAAGCCGATGATTCAGCATGTCTATGAGCAAACCTTGCGGGCATCGCTGGTGTCACGGGCTATTGTGGCTACCGATGACAACCGGATTGCCGATGCCATCCATCAGATAGGCGGTGAGGCGATCATGACCTCAACCTCCCATGAAACCGGTACCGACCGGCTTGCAGAGGTGGCTCACGGTCTTGAAGCCGATATCATCATTAATGTGCAGGGGGATGAGCCGCTGATCAATCCAGCCATGATCGATCAGGCCATAGAACCGTTTCTGAACAACCGTGAGCTGAAGATGGGTACCCTCAAAAGCCGCGTAAAATGTCTGCATGATTTTTTATCGCCCAATGTTGTCAAGGTTGTAACTGACAATGACGGCTATGCGCTCTACTTTTCCCGCTCCCCTCTCCCCTTCTTCCGGGATAAATGGCAGGATTTGAAAGATGATGCGTTTGCTTCGGGCAGGCTGCTCTGCTTCAAGCATGTAGGGCTGTATGTCTATCAGCGGGATTTTCTGCTTGAGTATGCTGCCATGCCCCAGACCTTTCTTGAACTTTCAGAAAAGCTTGAACAACTGAGGGCACTTGAAAACGGAGTCAGAATCCGTGTGGTAGAAACGGCTTTTGAATCATTGGGCGTTGATACACCTGAAGACCTGAACAAGGCCAGAGAACGAATGAAACAAGGACAACCATGACCGCACGCGCCAAAGACCAGGAGTCTCATTCCATGAAAACCAAGTTCATTTTCATCACCGGCGGAGTTGTTTCCTCCATCGGCAAGGGGCTTGCTGCCGCTTCCCTGGGTGCTCTGCTTGAAGCACGGGGACTACGGGTTACCATGCAAAAGCTTGACCCCTATATTAACGTTGATCCCGGAACCATGTCTCCCTTCCAGCACGGTGAAGTATTTGTAACTGACGACGGTGCCGAAACCGACCTGGACCTGGGTCATTATGAGCGTTACACCTCGGCCCGGCTGTCCAAAAAGAGCAACTTCACCACCGGTCAGGTTTATTTTTCCGTGATTGAAAAGGAGCGGCGCGGTGATTATCTGGGCGGAACCGTGCAGGTCATTCCGCACATCACCGATGAGATCAAGAGCAAGATTATTGAAAATGCCAAAGGGGCCGATGTAGCGATTGTCGAAGTGGGCGGTACCGTCGGAGACATCGAATCGCTTCCGTTTCTGGAAGCGATCCGTCAGTTCCGCTTTGATCGTGGAGCAGGCAACACGCTCTATGTCCATGTCACGCTGGTGCCGTATATCCGCACCGCTGGGGAGATGAAGACCAAACCTACCCAACACTCGGTCATGGAACTGCGCAAGATCGGTATCCAGCCGGATATCCTGCTCTGCCGCTGCGACCGGGAATTGCCGCAAGACATGAAAAAGAAGATATCCCTGTTCTGCAACGTTGAACAAAGTTGCGTGATCCCCTCGGTTGATTCCGAGCATATCTATGCCGTACCACTGGCCCTGAACAAGGAACGGCTGGATGAACAGGTGGTTGAAAAGCTCAACATCTGGACCAAGCAGCCTGACCTGACCCCCTGGCAGGATGTGGTGGAAACACTGCGCCATCCAAGTCACGGTGAGGTACGGATCGCCATTGTGGGCAAGTACGTCAACCTTACGGAATCATACAAATCTCTGGCAGAGGCGTTAACCCACGGTGGCATTTCCAATGACTGCCGGGTGTATCTCAAATATGTTGATGCAGAAAAAATTGAGGAGAGCGGTGTAGACGGCTGGCTGGACGATGTTGACGGTGTGCTTGTGCCGGGTGGTTTCGGAGAACGGGGTACTGAAGGGAAAGTACTTGCCATTGAACATGCCCGGACCAAGAAAATCCCTTTCTTTGGCATCTGTCTGGGTATGCAGATGGCGGCAATCGAGTTTGCCCGCAATGTCTGCGGTCTCAAAAAAGCCAACTCAACCGAATTTACACCTGACTGCAAGGAACCGGTGATCCACCTGATGGAAGAGCAGAAGACGGTCAACAAAAAAGGGGGCACCATGCGACTGGGGGCTTGCCCATGCACCGTAGCCAAAGGGACCAAAGCATTTGCAGCATACAGTGAGCCTGAGATATCGGAGCGGCACAGACATCGCTATGAATTCAACAACAGCTATCGCGACATGATGACCGGCAAAGGCCTGATTCTCTCCGGTATCAACCAGCAAAAGGATCTGGTGGAAATTATTGAGCTGCCGGAACATCCCTGGTTCCTGGCCTGCCAATTCCATCCGGAGTTCAAGTCAAAGCCACTGGTACCCCATCCACTCTTCAAGGCGTTTGTCGGCGCCTCACTTATTCACCGGAATCGTATTCAATAGTCCTCCCTGGTCATATAGCATCACCTTACAAAGGCGCCTGCAAGGCGCCTTTTTTATTCAATGTGATTACAACCAGTTGACAAGCTGATTACAGCTCCATATAGTTACATCTGTCACGTATCACATTTGCGACAAGGGGCCACTATGGAGCCACTTTCACGTCGTCAGAGAGATGTACTGGTCATTATTGAGGATCAGATTGCCAATCACGGCTACCCCCCTTCCATCAGAGAAATTGCCAACCGGTTGGGCCTGACCGGAACCGTTTCCGTTGTACAGCACCTCAACGCTCTTGAACGCAAAGGGTTTATTCGACGCAGCCGCGCAAGCTCGCGGGGGATCGCCCTGACTCCGGACGGGGCTGACTGGAAACAGGAAGCGCTACCCGGCGTTGATTGGGAGCATACCTATTTTCAACTGCCGGTCGTTGCACAGGTCTACCCGGACCTGAAGGAACCTGACGAGGAAGAAGTAATCGGGAAGGTGTCTCTTGACAGATTTATCAAAACGTCAGGGACAAGATTCATGCTTAAAGTCCAGGGAGACGCCATGCGGGGGGCTGGAATTCTCGAAGGAGACCTGGTGCTGGTTCAACCGGATCCAAACGATGCCGCCAATAAAGATATTGTCGTTGTCTGGCTCAACGGAGAGACAATGGTACGTCGTTGTCTGCACGAACGGGGCTTCATCAGGCTACAGCCAGAAAATCCGTCCATGGATCCGATCTTTGTCCGCCATGGCTCGCCAGGATTTCATATCATCGGCATCGTTACCGGCACCGTCAGGATGCTGAAAAATCCGGTAACTCCCCTGTAACCAGCAACAAGTACTGGTCCTGTCCCGTTACTCCCCTTCAGCTGCCAGCCCGAACTTTGACAGCTTGTAACGATACGACCGAAACGACATCCCCAACAGTTCTGCAGCCTTGGTTTTGCTCCCACCGGATTTTTCCAGAGCCTTGACCAGATACTGCTTTTCAAGATTTTCAAGTGCCGGTTCCAGGTCAATCCCTTCTTCGGGGATCTCAACCGCTGCATGAAGGTCAAACCGTTTGATGGCCCCCTTAACCTGTGCTGACAGGCTGTCAAGAGTGATCCGCTCACTATCAAGCACCAGGCTCCGTTCAATAATGTTTTCCAATTCCCTCACATTGCCGGGAAAAGGATAGGCCATCAATGCCTTCAGCGCCTCAGAACTGACGATGCCCCCAACACCACAATGTTTCCTGACCAGATGTTCCACCAGTAACGGAATATCTTCTACTCTCTCCCGCAAGGGGGGCATGACCACCTGAACAACGTTAATCCGGTAATAAAGGTCTTCTCGCAGGGTGCCTTCTTTTACCTGCAGGGCAAGATCGCGGTTTGATGCTGCCAGCAGCCGCACATCAACTTTTTTGGTTGTAGAGCCACCTACCCTGCGGACCTCACGCTCCTGTATCACCCGTAACAGACGGGTCTGCATGGCCAAAGGCAGTTCGCCAATCTCATCCAGAAAGACCGTACCGCCGCTGGCCTGCTCAAACAGTCCGGCACGCTCCCCCACGGCTCCGGTAAAAGCCCCTTTGACATGACCAAACAGCTCACTTTCAATCAGGTTTTCAGGAATCGCCCCACAGTTGACCGCCACAAACGGCTTTGCTTTACGCGGACTGGCTTCATGAATGGCCTTGGCTGCCAACTCCTTGCCGGTTCCGCTTTCACCAGAGATAAGCACCGTTGTCTGCCCTTCTGAAACCTTGCGCAGCAGATGAAAGACCTCTTTCATCCGTTGTGATCTGCCTACAATGCCGCCATATCCTTCGCAACTTACGACTTTTTCCCGCAACTGACGATTTTCCCGTTTCAGGTCACGCTTCTCAAGTGCGTTACGGACCAGAATCTTGATTTCATCAACCTTGAACGGTTTGGCCAGATAATCGTAGGCTCCCAGCTTCATCGCCTCAACCGCCTGTTCGGCTGTAGAGAAAGCAGTGACCAACAGTACTGCCGTTTCCGGAGTATGTTCCTTAATACGGGCAAGCAGCTCCAGACCGCTCAAGCCAGGCATCTGGACATCGGAAATAACCAGATCAATCTCGGAAGCTGCCAGACGGGCAAGCGCAGTGGTGGCATCAGAAGCGGTCAGCACCTCATACCCCTCCCGTTCCAGCAGGATCGAGATAAACTCCCGCATACTCAATTCATCATCAACAACCAGGATTCTGGTTCTCACCCTGTTCCTCCTTAAACGCCGGTAAAAGTACCGTCACCACCGTACCATGTCCATCGCGGGATTCTGCCCGTACCACCCCGCCATGTGCTTCCACAATTCTATAAACCGTTGCCAGTCCCAGGCCGGTTCCTGATGGCTTTGTTGTCCAGAATGGCTCAAACAGGTGTCGTCTGGTTTCTTCATCCATGCCGCCCCCCTGATCCGATACTTTCAGACAAAGCTGTGGAAAAAGCGTTCCTGTATTTTCACTACCGGACTGCAGGTCTGCGTTCACCGTCACCTCACCGCCATCCGGCATGGCATCGGCAGCATTATGCAGCAGATTCAAAAACACTTGCTGCAACTGGCTCCGATCAGCCCAGACTTGCAGCCCGGCCGGCACGTGTACCCGCAGCTGAACTTTTTGAAAGCGGGTATCAGCAGCCAGCAGTGCTTGCAAATCCGTAACCAGATTATTAAGAGAGAACAGCTCTGGTCTTGGTGGCGCAGGCCGGGCGTAGGCGAGAAAATCAGTAATCAGGCCGTTCAGGCGGTCGGACTCGCGCAGCACAATCGCAAGCAAACGGGACTCATGGTCACTCAAAGCGCCGTGTTCCGCCAGCAACTGCACTGAACCGCTGATGGCAGCCAGGGGATTCCGGATCTCATGGGCCATTCGGGCAGACAGTTCCCCCAATGCTGCCAGTCGATCAGAACGTTTCAGGGCCAACTCCATCTGTTTCAGGCTGGTTAGATCCTTGAGGGTTACAATCAGACCGATCGGCTCTCCCTGCAGATTGCTGAATGGAATGGATGCATACCCGATAGTCATGGGAGAGCCTACTGGGGAACGGTAATAAAATTCACCCTGCATCTGGCACAACAGATTGTTATCATTAACAGAAAGTGAGGGAAATACCGAACCGACCGGTCGGCCATAGGCATGAACCTGAGTAAGATTGGTCAGTCTCTCAACGTAGGGATTGAAAACCCTGATCAGACCATCACGGGTTACAGTCAGCAGGCCGCTTTCAAGATTCTCTACAATGGTACTGTGCAACTGTTTCAGTTCTTCAAAGTTGATCTCGGTCAGCCGGGCCCGCTCAGCAAGATGGCTACCCATGATGGCAGCCAGCACAAAACCGATAAGATGCAGAAAGAGCATATAAAAAACAACGACTTCCCCTCGATTCTGTGCAGCCTCCGGGGTAAGGCCGATTCCCTTGAGCATACCATAATATTGCAGATCAACCATGGCCCCGTATAAAATCAGGCATAAGCCGGCGGTATAGAGAGCCTGCTGCCGATTGAGCAGCATGCCTGCATTCATTATGGCCAATAGATAGAGAAAGGAATAAGGGCTGGCGATACCGTCAGTCAGCATCAGCAGCAACGTTACAAACAGGATATCCCAGATAACTTGCAGACGGGTCAGCAGGGCAAGCCACCCCTGGCGGCGTAACACGGCCAGGGAAACAGCAGAAAACAGGCAGGAAAGCACCATCAGCTTGATGATACCCTGGAACTGGATATCTCCGATAGCTTCGGTATCGCTCAGCTTGAGTATGATGGTTGATGCCAGGAAAAGTACGATAACCACTATCCTGGCAAAAATGAACAGCCGTAAACGCCGCTCGGTTTTCATCAATTAACCACCAACGGCTCCTGCCAGCTTGAAGATCGGCAGATACATCGCCACAACCAGACCACCAACCGTCGTGCCCAGAAAAACCATCAGAAGAGGTTCCATCATTGCAGTCATGGCAGAGACAGCGTCATCCACTTCATCATCGTAGAAATCAGCAATCTTGTTCAGCATGGCATCCATGGCGCCGGTGGCCTCACCAACCGCAATCATCTGCACCACCATTGGCGGGAAGATACCGCAGGCCTGCAGCGGCTCAGCCATGGTCTTGCCTTCTGAAATGGCCTGCCGTACGCCATAAATCGCCTCTTCCACGATCTTGTTCCCGGCTGTCTTGGCTACTATCTCAAGACCGTCCATGATCGGCACACCGGAACTGACCATGGTGCCCAGGGTACGGGTAAACTTGGCCACTGAAACCTTGCGGATCAGCGGTCCGACAATGGGAGCCTTCAGGAACATGGCATCCATCCTTCTCTGCCCGCCGGGAGTTGCGTAATACTTTTTAATTGCAGCAGAAAGAGCAAAGAAACCAATAATCATAACAACCAGATATTTGAGCAGAAAATTACTGAGTGCGATAACAAATTTGGTGGCTCCCGGAAGCTCACCACCAAAATCTTCAAACATTTTAGCAAAGGTGGGGATAACAAAAACCAGAATCACGCCAACAACAATGACGGCAATCGACATGATCGTGGTTGGATAGACCATGGCCCCCTTGATCTGCTTCTTCAGCTTCATGGCTTTTTCAATATAGGCAGCCAGACGGTTAAGTATCGTATCCAGAATACCACCGATCTCACCGGCAGCAACCAGGTTAACAAACAACTGATCAAAGGCCTTTGGATGCTTTGCCAGGGCATCGGCAAAGGTAGAGCCACTTTCAACACTCTCCTTGACCTTAAAGAGGATATCCTTAAAAGTTGGATTCTCCTGTTGTGAAGAAAGAATGTCCAGACACTGCACCAACGGCAGGCCGGAATCAATCATGGTTGCAAACTGGCGGGTAAATATGACCAGATCCTTGGTGTCAATCTTGCGACCGCCCATGCCGGGCAGTTTGAACGAAAAACTTTTGGTCTGCTCTTTCACCACAATATTCTGCAAACCGGCCCGTTTCAGCTGAGTTTCCACCGATGCCGCATCAGCCGCATCAGTAATCCCCTTTTGAGCTGCGCCGGTTCGGGTTTTCCCTTCCCAGGTAAACTTAGGCATATCTGTTCCTCCTTCAGGAAATCTGCACTGCTAGCGGCGTGGCTGTTGCCGCATCCCCATGGTGGGATTGTTGATCATCTGTCGCAACTCATCCGGGTCAGAAGACCGCCCTAAAGCATCGTCCAAAGTAATCAGCCGCCGGGAAAGGAGCGAGTAAAGTGACTGGTTCATGGTTTGCATCCCGAACTTGTCCTGCCCTACCTGCATCTGGGAGTAAATCTGATGCACCTTGTCCTCACGGATCAGGTTACGGATAGCAGGGTTCGGCACCATGATCTCCAGCGACATAACCCTGCCGCCCCCGATTTTTGGAATCAAGGCCTGAGACATGACACCTTCAAGAACAAATGAGAGCTGGGCGCGAATCTGGGTTTGTTGATAGGGGGGGAAAACATCCACAATCCGGTTGATGGTCTGGGCGCAGGAGTTGGTGTGCAGGGTAGCCAGACAGAGGTGACCGGTTTCTGACAGGGTAAGCGCCGCCTCAATGGTTTCAAGATCCCGCAACTCACCAACCAGCACCACGTCCGGATCCTGTCGCAGCACATACTTCAGGGCATTTTTGAACCCCTTGGTATCAGCTCCTACTTCACGCTGATTTACCAGACAACCTTTGTGGGGGTGCAGGTATTCAATAGGATCTTCAATGGTAACAATATGTTCTCTACGGTTAACATTGATAAAATCAATAACTGAGGCGAGTGTCGTTGATTTGCCTGAGCCGGTGGGACCGGTCACCAGAATCAGGCCTCGGGGTTTCTCTGCCAGCTCCTTGATCACCGGAGGCAACCCCAGTTCTTCAAAGGTCAGAATTTTGTAGGGAATTACCCGGAACACACCTGCCACCGCACCACGCTGAACAAACACATTACCCCGGAAACGGGACAGGCCTTTCACTCCGAAAGAGAGGTCAAGCTCATTTTCTTCTTCAAACTTGTGCTTTTGTGTGTCTGTCAATACCGAATAACAGAGTTGCTTGGTCTCCACTGCATTCAGAGGGGGCTGGTCAAGCGGTCGCAGCTTGCCATCCACCCGGATCTGGGGTTGGGTGTTCGTGGTAATATGGAGATCGGACCCCCCGGCTTCAACCAGGGTCTTCAACAGTTCATGCAGATTAGCCATGGGAACACTCCTTAATCGTCTGCAACGGTTACCCGTAAAACTTCTTCAAGAGAGGTAACCCCCTCCTTCACCTTGGTCAGACCTGATTGCCGCATTGTCTTGATACCGAGCCGCATTGACTCCCGTTTTATTTCTGCAGTGTTGGCGCCGTTCAGAATCAGCTCCCGAATCGGCTCCAGCATCGGCATGACCTGATAAAAACCAACCCGTCCCTTGTAACCGGTATTATTGCAAAGGGAACAGCCCCTGCCCTTGTAACAGACATACTCCGGCGCCTCATCAGCCGGTACACCGGCATCAATCAGAGCCTGCGCCGGAATATCCTCTTTCTCCTTACACTCACCGCATATCCGGCGTGCAAGACGCTGGGCCGTAATCAGGTTAACCGCCGAGGCCACCAGAAAAGGCTCAATCCCCATGTTCAGCAGACGGTTGATAGTGGCCGGGGCATCGTTGGTATGCAGGGTGGAGAGTACCAGGTGACCGGTAAGAGCCGCTTTGACCGCAATTTCAGCAGTTTCAAAATCCCTGATTTCACCGATCATAATGATATCAGGATCCTGCCGAAGAAAAGAGCGCAGGGCAGCAGCAAAATTAAGCCCGATATCTTCATGCATCTGGACCTGGTTAATGCCGGCAAAGTTAAATTCCACCGGATCTTCTGCGGTAGAAATGTTCTCGGTAACCTTGTTCAGTTCCGACAGGGCTGAATAGAGCGAAACCGTCTTGCCGGAACCGGTAGGGCCGGTAACCAGCACCATGCCGAACGGCTTGTGGATCTCCCGCTGGAAGTAAGCCAGCGCTTCCGGTTCATACCCCAGCTTGGTCAGATCCGTTTGCAGGTTGCTCTTGTCCAAAAGACGCATGACGATCTTTTCGCCAAACAGTGTCGGAAGACATGATACACGGTAGTCCATATCCTTGCCGCCACCCAGTTTGATCTTGATCCGGCCATCCTGAGGCAAACGCCGCTCGGCAATATCCAGCTCTGCCATGATCTTGATCCGGGAGGTAATCGCGTTCTTCAGCTTCATGGGCGGCTTCATGACTTCATACAATACGCCGTCAATCCGGTAGCGGACCCGGAAGCTTTTTTCGTAGGGTTCAACGTGAATATCACTGGCTTTTTTCTTGATTGCATCCATCAGGATCAGGTTTACCAGCTTGACAACCGGAGCATCCTCAGTGGCCTTTTCCAAAGAAGAGAGATCAACCTCGTCATCAGTGTCAATCAGCTCAAGATCTTCCATATCCAGATTATCCATCACATCTGCCAGAGAGGCAGACTGATCGTAATATTTGTCTATGGCTCCCTTGATATCAGATTCAGCGGTGACCACCATCTCTACGTTGTAGCTGGTCATGAACTTGATATCTTCTATGGCAAACAGATTGGAAGGATCACTGACCGCAACAATCAGGGTTGATCCGGCCCGGTTAACCGGTACCAGATTATATTTTTGAACGACTTCAGCCGGGATGATCTTGATGACTGCGGGATCAATCTCATATTCGGCAAGGGAAATGGGTGGCACACCATACTGACGGGAAAGAAACGCAACCAGATCAGGTTCCTTGACCAGTCCCTGCTTGACCAGAATGGAACCCAGCTTGCTCTGTCCGCCGGACATTTTCTGTTCCTGCAAGGCTGCAGTCAGCTGTTCACTGGTAATAATATTGTTTTTAACCAGAATATCGCCAAGGCGGCTCGTCTGCATGATGCTCCCGTTACGTAATCAAATAGGACTGAAACCAGATGAAGCAAGGATATTAGCGGGCTCTGTCAGGTACTGTCAAGCCTTTGCAGGCACAGAAGAAAAGGATTCCACAACATTCCTCATGACACCTGTTGCCGGTGCTCTGCCATGCCAGAGAAAAAAAGCCCGCTCTCCCTGTGCAACCAGCATCCCCAGGCCATTCGCGGCTTTCAGTCCACGACTGCAGGCATCTTGCAAAAGCGGCGTATGCGCTGGATTATAGACCATGTCATACACTTTAGCATGGTCAGGCAGAAGTGCAAGAGCAAGTCCCTCAATTTTTTCTCCAGCCATCCCCAGTGACGTGGCATTAATCACCAGGTCAGTCTGCGGCAATACGGTTGTCAGAACCGGGTCAAAACCGCAGGCCTGCAATACGGTCTCAGGAAAATGAGCAGCAAACGAAGCTATCAGCGAGTCCGCTGCAATCCGGGTACGGTTTATCACCGTAACCGACTTTGCCCCAACGCGGCAAAGGGCAGCAAGAGCCCCCCTCGCCGCACCACCTGCTCCTATCAACATCACTCTCGCCCCTTCCAACCTACAATCAAGGTCATGTTCAAGAGACCATACCAGACCGTCACCGTCGGTATTGTGGCCGATCAGCCCCCCTTCCTGATTCACCACGGTATTGACCGCACCCGCCTGAACTGCAGAAGGGGCCAACCTGTCAAGCATCGGCATGATGGTGGTTTTATGGGGAATGGTCACATTAAAGCCACAGACCTGTAATGCCCGAAGACCATGTATAGCAGCAGCAAGCTGATCAGGAGCCACCGCAAACGGCACATAGACTCCATCGATGCCACTGGCTTGCAAAGCGGCGTTCTGCATGACAGGAGAAAGTGAATGGGATACGGGAAAGCCAATAATTCCGTAGACTCCGGTTTTTCCTGTTATGGCTGATGCAAACATCATCGTTTCTCCTCGTCAACTCCGGGAATGGCGTAACGCCGTTGCATCTGCTTCAGGCTTTCCTGCCAGTCAGGCATGATTCTTCCGGTCAGCTGCAGCAGGTGTCCCGCCTCCTTGACATGGCCACGCCGGGCCAGGTCTTCAGCAGACTGCAGCAGACAATAGGCATGGATCACCAACGCCTTTTGGGAATCCATGTCCGGCTGCCACCCCTTGGGAGCAAGCCGGTGCAGGGCGAACAAATCCCAGACAGCGCTGTCTTCCACTAGCCCGGCAGATGGCCGAGCAGGCCAATATATCATACCTTGCTGAAGTGGCTGTTGGTTGCGCCAGTCCAGAGAATAGCGGGTGGAAAAATCCATCAGCACTGGCCGCTGTTGATGCAGTCCCTCAACCAGACGTGCAAAGAGCAACTCTGCCGCTGGTTCACCCATTGCGGCTTGAAAGTTTTTTTTCAGACGTGGCAATTCACGCTGATACCAGGGGAAAACCAGATGCGGGATATGGGGTAGATCAAGATCCTCCCGAAATCGCTCCACCCCTTGCAGATACCAGAGCGGAAAAGCACCGCTGTCCCCCCAGGTAAACAGTACCGCATCCTCCGGCAGAGGGCGCAGGGTATTCATGGCGTAATCCTGGGCCAGATAATTTTTGTGCTGATCCTGGGATGCCAGATGAACAGCCAGCTGTGTTGCCGGAATCAGCAAAAACAGAAGTGCCAGAAGAGCCTGATGCTGCAGCCCGTAACGTTCAGGTTTCCGGGCTAACGCCGCCCCCCGTGCAACCAGCGCAAAAAAACCGATGGCAAGCAGTACTGCGGCGAGCAGATAGAGCGGGGTATAAAACTCCTCTGTCAGAAATACAGATTCAGCCTGGGGATTAAAGTGCCCTGCAATCACCAGCCAGAATGACACCAGACTGACCAGAACGTAGACAAGAAAAGCCCTTTGAATCTGCCAGGCAGCCCAGACCCCCGCCAGCACCAGCATAAAACCAACCCAGCCAAACTCATGGGGAATATTGAATGCTGCCAGCTGTTTCACCAGCAGATTGATATCACGGCCATGGGGTTCCTCAGGATACCCGCGTCGCAGCAGGTGCCAGAGAAAGCGCGACAACGTGCCTGGATCACCCCAGTTCTGGCGGGTTTCAGCTGCTGCCCTCAGCGGCAGATAGAGCTGTACAGCAGCACCGGCCAGCAGCATG
>CAXNJF010000011.1:0-14670 GCA_964202585.1 Trichlorobacter sp.
GGTGAAGCAAGGATCAGTCCCCGCTTGCCAAACAGCTTGACCAGCGCCGGTAATTCATGCAGGGCCCCGGCTCCTTGCAGATATTTTCCGGGGAACATTGCTTTTTTTAACATCCGGTTTCTCCTTGTAGCGAAGGTTTTCACTTACTCCGGTTTTAACGTGACGTTGATTTCGGGGGGGATCTCAAATTCCCTGATTTTCAATTTCAGATCCTGGTATCCCTGCTTTTTAAAAATCAAGGTGATGCTGGTGACGCCGTCATCGTTTTTCCAGTCCGGCATCATCGCCTCAACCGAGCTTGTCAACGGGGTTGTGCCAAGCCGGTCACGCATAAAATCGGTATGCGTATAGACCTCGGCTCCGGCCGGGATGCTGTAAATCATGACCGCCTTGCTGGCGCATCCGGACATCAGCAGACAGCTGCAGAGCATAATCCGTAAAAAGAGCATGGGTATTCTCCTGTTCTCAGTTATTTTCGGTACTCAACCGCAGGCCAGAACGGTATTCCGCCCCGTGGAGTAAACTCCCCCTTTACCCGCATCCAGACCGGATCAAGCAGCTTGACCAGATCATTGCAGATCCGGTTGATCCCCGCTTCATGAAACTCTCCGTGCATCCTGAATGACCCCAGGTACAGCTTCAGGCTTTTGCTCTCGACACAGCGCTGGTCCGGCTGGTAATCAATAATGATGGTGCCGAAATCAGGCTGGCCGGTCATGGGACAGAGGCAGGTAAACTCCGGGCAGGTAATATGCAGCGTTCCGGTGCAGCCGCAGGGGTTTAAGTCCGGGTTGGCGTACGGCGAAGGAAACCACTCCAGCAGCTCCGCATCCGGCCGGTCATAGCAGTAGCTGGTGGCCTTCCCTTCCCCCAGCGTTTTTAGCCCTTCATGCAGTTTCATCTGTTCCTCCCTTGCAAAGCTGTTTTCTTCAAGTAGAATCACTCTATACATCTATTTCTCATGTTTTGAAAGAAGGAGAAGTCATGTCTGCAGCAGAGCAGGTGCTTGAGCTGTATCAGCAGCAGCAGGGAAACGAGATTGCGATTGGCGACTGGCTGTTGATCGAACAGTCCCGGATCGATGCCTTTGCCCGGGCCACCGGTGACCTGCAGTGGATTCATATCGATCCTGAGCGGGCAGCACAGGAATCCCCCTACAAAAGCACTGTTGCCCACGGTTTTCTCACCCTCTCGTTACTGCCGCTCCTGACCCAGGCCAATGCAGCGGGGCAATTTGAAAAAAACTATCCCGGCCTGCGGCTGCGGGTTAACTATGGACTCAACAAGGTTCGTTTTCCGGCTCCGGTCAAACCGGGTGACCGTCTCCGCGCCCGCACCACCGTACAGGATGCAAGCATGGCCGGGAACGGTGTGGAGATAGTCTATCTGCTGACAATTGAGATTGAGGGAAACAACAAACCGGCCTGTGTTGCAGAACAGGTGGTACGCGTCTATCCGTGAGGTGTCCCGATGCAACTCGACATCTGTCCCAAATGTGCCCATATCCTTTCAGCGCCTGCCACCAGCTGCCCCCATTGCGGCGTGATCTTTGCCAGGCTGGCCCAGGCTGAGGCTCGCAGAAAAAAGCAACAACAGTCCCCGGCAGCCGGCCCGCTCCAGCAGCTACTCCTGCAGGGCAAAGCAGGAGAAAACAGCATTGTTCTCGGGGCAAAAATGCTCTTTCTGGTGCTGCTGGTAATCTACGGACTCAAGCTGATCTTTACGCCGATCCTGAACTTCCCCCAGACAAGCTGGCTGCTGCATAGTGTCAACCTGGTATTCCATGAAGCCGGGCATGTTTTTTTCAGTCCCTTTGGACGTTTTCTGCACGTGTTGGGCGGCACCCTGGGGCAACTGATCATCCCGGCTGTGGTAATCGGCACCTTCCTCTGGCAGCGGGATAGCTTTGGCGCTGCTGTGGGAACCTGGTGGCTGGGGGAGAGCTTTCTGGATATCGCCCCTTACGTCAACGATGCCCGGGCTGGCCAGTTGATGCTGCTGGGGGGGGTTACCGGCAGCGAGGTGGAGGATTACCACGACTGGGAAGTGCTGCTGACCAAACTGGGGATGCTGCAGTACGACCATGCCCTGGCAAAGCTCTCCTTCAGCATCGGCAGCCTGTTGATGCTTGCCGCAATGGTCTGGGGCAGCTACCTGCTCTGGAAGGGCTGGCAGACACGGCAGAGACTGTAGCACTGCAACGAACAGGCTACCTCACGCTTTGCGGATAAGAGCTTTTCTGGCTGAGCTGGCCGGCTTTTTGCCATTACCGGCGTACCATTTGAACAGGGCATGGTTATCCTGCTTGTCCGGTTGCCAGGAAAGCGCCAGACAGCTTCCCTTCTGCAGTGGTGAAATATGCTCACAGCCCAGCAATAGTGCTGCCACGCTGGACAGCTGCGGTTCATGTCCAACCAGCATCACCGATTTCAGTGCGCCGAGCTTGCGAATCATATCCTGTACCTGCTCAGCCTCGTCATCTCCGGCCAGACAGGCATCGGCGCGAACAACCGCTTTCTTGCCCAGCTGCTGCGCCAGCAGTTCAGCGGTCTGTACCGCCCGCACCAGCGGACTGGTGATAATCAGTTCGGGCCGCAGCTTCTTCTTCAGACGTTTGGCCTGTTTAGCCGCCTGTTTGCGCCCCTTTGGTGTCAGATGGCGCAGCTCATCTGCCAGCCCTTCACTACGTTCCAGCGCCTCTGCATGTCGTACCAGATAGATCTCCAAAACCAGATGCTCCTTTTCTTGTGAAATTTTACAGGACAGACAAATTTTATCTGCCCAACTCGCCAAAGCCACCGGGGATGCCGAAGAGAGATCGTCGCAACCGGTCAAAAAGGGGATCGGGAAGCAGCCATGCCAGGGTTGCCAACGTACGGGAGTCCTTCCCGCAGAGGTAGCGTGTGCGTGGTTTTCGTTCCGTCAATGCCTTCAAAACCGTATCGGCTACAACTGATGGAGGACTGCCCTGTTTCTCCTGTGCCACGGCACGTAGCGTGAATCTCCGGAACATCGTGCCGTATCGGCTGGCCGCCTCTGGGGACATAGCTTGGATTTGTGCCTCATTGTCGGCAGCCAGTTTGTCAACTGCCGGTGTGCAGATCGATGCCGGCTCGATCAGGCAGACATGAATACCCCAAGGAAACAGCTCCTGCCGCAGGGCCTCATGCAGCGATGCGAGGGCTTGTTTTGAGGCGCACAGGGGGCCACCAAAGGGGATGGTTACCCGGTCGCCGATGGAGCCGATGGTTATAATGCGGCCTGTTCCCCGGCGCAGGGCAGGCAGCATAGCCTGGATGACGGCGATCTGCCCGAAAACATTCACCTCAAACTGCCGGCGCAGGTCTGCAAGGGGCAGGTACTCAACCGGAGAGGAAACGCCGATGCCGGCGCAATTCACCAAGCCTGCCAGCCCCCTGGAGCCAACAAGTCCTTCAATCTGTTCCGCTGCTGCCGCAATAGAATCCTGATCAGTCACGTCCATGATCAACGGATGCACCCGTGCGCCGAACGTCTGTACCAGAGCCTGGGCATCTGCAGCAGAACGCACGCTGGCAATAACATCGAATGACTCGGCGAGGAGTCGCTCAAGGCATGCCCTTCCGATGCCGGAGGACGTGCCGGTGATGAATATGTGCGTGGGCCTGCCCATCCGGTAAGTCTCCTGTCAATTTTGCTCTGGATACAAAAATTACTGTTGCATCATCCTGGCTACTTTGACTTGCAGGCAGTCACGATGCCGGTTGCCGTCACACTGATCATGGCGTCGCCGCCCCTGCCCTGGGCCTGGCATGAGCTGCCTGACATATCCAGCCAGACATTCAGCTGAGATCCGGCCTTTGGCAGGTTGAGAGCACTGGCAAAGATCGACGTGTTCGGATCTGGGCTCGTATTTGCGATAAAATCGCAGCCGCTGACCGGGTTCAGCTCGCTGCCGGTCTTGGCTGCCTCCAGCAGGCCAAGCATCTGCAGGAAGCCGTTTGAACGGTTCGCCGATGCCTGGGCATTGTTGCCACGGCATTCCGGCCCACCGTTTACCACCTCGATAGTTACGTTGAAGTTGTTTTTTACCCCGGTCGTTCCGTCATACTGCAGACCGTTGCAGTCGGATAGCCCCTGACAAGCCGTGGAGGGCTGGTAGCGACCCAGCATCACGTCGTGAATCGAAGGTTTGGGCGATTGGTGGGCCATCACGAACCAGACAGCCGACTGAAAGTACAACTTGCCGTCGTAGGCCACCATGTCGGGCCATTTCAGCAGGAAGTTGTAATCACCATTGAAATATGCCGCAGAGAAACCGGCGTAATTGTAGTAGTAGGTCAGTTGCTTCGGTCCCCTGCCATAATAACGGGCAAATGCGTTGGTGCTGCAGTCGAATGGCTTACTGCAACCGGTGCTGAAGTAGGTGGTGCCGTTGACATAGCCGAATTCGCGCAGCCATTTGAAGGACTGGGTGATCTTGGTCTCGCCGGTTTCCTGGGCAGCATGGGCGAAGAGCGACGCCAACTCCCGTTTGCAGGCCTCCTCAATCGAGCTGAAGTACCCCTTTTCGCCACAGAAGAACGGATAGCGTGCCACGGCTGTCAGGAAGTTATTGTAGGTGTTGGCGCTGAAGCCGTCATCGGCAGGCCAGGCTACGGTCTTGCCGTTGGCATCCAGGTAGGTCTGTGAGGAGTCTCCGGTGTAGGCAGAACCGGCAACGGAATCCCAGGTGGTTTTGGACATTACCTTCATCACCGTAGCCACGTTGCCCGGGGTGTAGCTGGTCAGGTCGGGCATACAGGGAATCATGTACTCGCGGTAGAGTGCATCCTTGTCCTGCAGGGTGTAGCCGCCGGATGGCGCCGCCTTGGACAGTTCGCCGTTCAGGATGCTCTGGTCAATCAGGCTGATGACCGTGGACTGGCTGTAGTCGCTGGCGCTGCAGGTTTTCAGTGCAGGGTAGGATGCTTTGATGACCGGGTAATTGTAATTGGTGAACTCATGGGCAACCGGCTTGACGCTCGGGTCGTACACCTTCCAGAGACCAGCCTCGAACTTGTCGGGGCAATCGGCCTGCACCGGGCAGTGTCCGGCAGAGGCATACCAGGCATTGGTGTAGAGCTTCGTGTCGGTATACAGCACAACCGCCCCGGCAGTCGTGTAGTCGATGCCGGGGTTGTAGTTGGCCGGTGGGGTAACACTCACGGTTGCGCTGTCCGTGGCATCGGCGCTCTTTACTGCCGAGGTGCTGCTCTTCGAGCTGTAGTTTAGGGTCAGCAGCAGTATCTCGGTAGCAGCTTTCTTGCCGTCATGGGTGAGCCGCACCTTGTATGAGCCGCTCGGAATGGTCACCGGCAACACCGTATCCGTGGCGCAGTTGTTACTGATGCTCTGGGAGGTCATGGATGACAGCAGCGTGCTGTTTGCATCGAAGAGCTGCAGCAGGAATGAGCGGTCGCTGGCAAGGATACAGAGGTCCACCGTGGTCGAGTTTTTCAGGGTCAAGCTAAATTCATCATAGCCGATGCCTCCGGTATCTCCGGAGCCGCCGGTACTTCCGGAAGGTTCAAGACTGACCACAATGGTCTGGCCTTCCGCAAGCGTGGTGATAACCCCGTTCTTGTAGTCCTGTTCGGAATAAAGTTTCGTGGCTGAACTGGTGGCGGCTATCCCGCCAGTATAACCAGAGCTTCCGGAACCGCTGCAGCCGGCCAGTGCCGTGCAGAACACCAGGCAGAAGAAGTAGAACTGTTTCATACTGTACCTCCAATCGGTAAATATTTTTGTTTGGCCCCTACTGGTCAATACTGGACTCCTTTAGTGCCTGCTGTTGCACTCCTGTCTTCATATCAACCGTGGTGTAGAGCAACTCCTGTTTCAACTGCCTTCAGGCATTTTAACGTGCCTCAAGCACAAACATCTAATTACTCACATAGACATACTGTTTCAGCACATCAACTTTTTCCAGCGTATAGTCAAAAACAGGTATCCGGGGGATATGCCAGACCGGGTTCATCCGTTTTTTCAGCTCGGAGACCAGCGGCATCGGCATACGGAAATGGTTCAGGATAACTTTGTCTGGAGAGGCGATTACCCTGTTGCCCTGAACCTGCAGGCGGATAGCGGCATAACCGGCAAGGCGCCCGTTTTTGATAAATTTTTCAACAATTTTCCTGTCCCTGGACGGAATTGAACGGGCATTGATATCAAACTCCACTTCAATATACGGCGGGGTGAATCTGATTGAGAGTTTGTTGTACTGCACATTCAAGCGTCTGGCAGCTTTGTCGAATTCATTCCTTATGGTTTGCTGGGAAAACAGCATCCCGATCTTGAAATCTGCGACGGAGTTTATTTTGAAGTTCTTTGCTTTTCTCAGAGCCATCATATCAATTTTAGGATTGGAGTACTGAAGCGTGGCGATATCGGCTGGTATGCATTGATTTGGCATTGAAACCAGCTTTATCAGCAGTTTGTCCGGATTCGCCCTGTTTTTGCCGTCTCCTTTAATTTTTACCTCGATTTTTTCACATCGGACGGTCTTTGCCAGAGCCTTTGCCAGTTCATTCTCCAGCGGTTCTCTGGAAAATGAATCCTGAGGTGAAAGTGCAAGTACAGACAATACAAGTATCGCAATGTTTAGCATCAGATGGGTGATGCCACTATTTTTGGGTAACTGTGCCATTTTCAATAAAGCATTCCTTTATGTTGTAGAGTGACGGGGCAGGTAGACTGATCCGATAGCTGGCAGCGCCGCCATTCCCGGTTGCCGTGTACAGGTACGGTTTGGCGCTCAGAGGGTCGTGACCAACCCGGTCAATGAACTCAGGCACCAGGGAGTCAAGCTTCTGCGGGTATTCCATGTTCTTTACGAAGTATGCCTCCACTGCACGGGAAAGGTTCTGCAGGTCCGAGATGGCCTGCTCTTTGGGGGAAACAGATGGCGGTGGTGGCGGGGTGTAATTGCTTACATTTCCCTGCCGGTAAAGCATGCCGATATAGCCGATCACAGCCAGCAGGGCTGCGATAAGGATGGTTGACAGGGTGATGAGGAGTTTTTTTCGCATACGCAGTTTCACTCTTTAGTCGGTTACAAGCGGCAAGCCTCCAGGGGCAATACCCCCAGAGGCCTGGACTGCATCTGGTTTATCCCGAAGCTGCCCCTACCATCCCAGGACGTTCGGGAACTTGCTGAAATCGCCGGTTGTCCAGTCCGAAATAACCAGGATTATCTTTGTATTGCCTGAAGAGTAATTGGTGTTGTCCTTATCATGGTTCAAGTTCATAAAAAAGGTATAGACAAGGTTGCCGTCAAGCAACTGAACGACATTGCCAAGATTGGTAAGTACCGGAGGGGCACCGCTTTTGCCGGTGGATGAAGAACCTGTGGTTATATCCCAGTAGGTCCCGTTATTTGACTTTTCTGTATATGCCCAGATTTTAATCCATGTGGTTCCCCCCCCTTGCGGGTTTAGAGTAAGAGTGCCACCATTGTCTGACCCCTTCAGGCTACAACCTGAATCAATCCTTACGGAGTTTGGCTTTATAGGCTCGCCTGTTAAAATACCGCCATGTCTCCATCCGTCGGAACTCAACGTCACAGAATAAGCTGTATTGTTGTAAATGATGAAATCTCCACTATTTGCGTACTGATCCGTACTTACCCAGACCGTAAGCGGATAGGCATTTGCTGCAGATACGACAGCCAATGAAAAAATCATACAGAGAAAAGCAATAAATATCTTCATGGTAAACCTCCTGTTATTGTCGCAGGTTAGATGAACAGATTACACCCGGCCTGCTTACATTGGAGAGCTGCATTGAACCGACAGAGGCAGCCTGGTTGCACCGTCGTATATCTGTGTTGTCCCCCCATTGTTGCGCATCATGGTCACTGAAAAACTGCATGATGACTGAGGGCCAACGCATGATCCCTGGTCAATCGTAAGGCCATTGAGCGGGGAATTTGAGATGCTGCCCACTGTGCTGTATGCCTGCACATCCCATCTGCAGGAAGAGAAATTTGTTGTGTTGTAAAGGGACTGTGTACTGAGACTCATCTGGTTAATACATTTGACTGACATAGGGACGGTTGAATATCCGTCATTAATGTTCAGTTGCCCATCGGTGCCAAAGGAGGCGTTAAGGGTGAAGTTGCATGATGAAGCCGGGCCTGTACAGTTCCCCTGGCTGAATGTCACGCCGCTTAGGCTGCCTGCGGTAACTGGGCCGTAGGGGTTTGAGGCAGTTATGTTCCATGAGCAGCTGCCACCGGTCTGGGAGCCGCGAACAACATTCTGCGGATTAAGGGTCAAGGGGGGTACGATGCACTGAACCGATACAGGTACCGTACTCCAGCCATCGGTAATGTTCATCTGCCCGCTGGTGCCTGTAGTGGCTGTAAGATTGAAGTTGCATGATGCAGTCGGCCCTGTGCAGTTCCCCTGGCTGAATGTTGCTCCGCTCAGGCTGGTTGCAGCGGTAAGCGGGCCGGAACTGTTTGTTGCATTCACTGTCCAGCTGCATGTGCTGCCGGTCTGATTTCCCCGTGTAAATGCAAGAGGATTGACACCCAGTGAATGGGAGTTGCAGTTGGTCGAAAATTTCTCGGCCCAATACTCGCATCCGGTTTGTGTAGTGTTTGCCAGCGCGCCGCATTGCTGATCAAAATTATTGGCAAAATTAAACAGAGCGTACACATCCATGAACGACATCTGCCCCATCACTGTCTGCATGAACCCCTGGCTCTTGTCCGGGCTCTGGCAGAATGAGGTATCGCTTGGGTCAGCATAGTTTGCAAAGACGCGACCCATGAAGTTGGCATAGTCTCCGGTTAGATACTGGGTGCCGTTTGAGGGGTTCCTCCAGTCGTTAAACCTTGAGGCGGACTGTATGGCAAAGAAGGTGTTGTACTTGTAAAATTTGACATCTATCTCGCCGGGGGTGGAGGTTGCGCGGGTGGCAGACATCTCCACCACAAGGTTGATTGAGTCGGATATGGTGTATGAATCCCCACCGCAGAAATTGCCGGTAAGTGGATTCATCGCCTTGCCGTTGTATGTGCCGGAGAGCTGAGAAACGTAAAATGTGCCGGTTCCGAAAGGCATTTTGTTTCCGCTTGAGGTATCGCCGTCATTGCCGCTTATAAGATCGTATGCACCGGTTGTGTAGTCGTAAAGCCCGCCGAAGATGTTGCCGTCAGCCAGGTCAAGGGTTCCTTTTATTATGTCCAGTGCACCTTTTATAAAATCATACCAGGGGGTGCCGGCATTTGAATCGGGAGGTGCATTGTAGATGCCGTAGTTGTAGATGGTGATGGCAGCCTTCCCATCGGCGCTGGCCATATCCATCTGGAAGTGGGGCCATTTTGATCCGTCAGTTGTTTCGGTGTTGACCATGGAGGGTACATAGGCCATGAAGCTTTGGGTTGATGAAAGCCCTGCACCTGTAGCAGGAGCCGGCAGTGTGGCAGGTCCGCCAGGAATGAGGGCCAAAAGCCAGGGATTATCAACAGACTGTGGTTGAAGATTGGTATATTTGATGTTCCATTGACCTGTATCAGTGTTTACCAGTGAGAATTTGGCAAAGCCACCCTGGTAGTTGTTCCAGACCCCGGGGCCGACAATGCAGCTTCCATCTCCGACAGTTGAGGTGGCCCTTGAAACGGCAGCCAGCTTCTGGGCTACCCCGATATTTTTGCCTGTCTTGTCAATGTAGTAGGTGATGCCGCCGCTCTTGACCAGAGCCTTGCCCCCTACAAACGGGGTTGCTGTTTCATACGTATCCGCAAGAAGCCTGGCACCCGTGGTGGTTATGTAGAATGCCTTGCCGTTCTGGATGACTGCCGCCGACCCTTCAGAAAAGGGTGATGCGAACTGGTAGGTATCCTGTATGGCATACTTGCCGGTTTTGTCTATATATGCCCAGGATTTGCCGAAGCGTACCGGCGCAAGGCCGCTGCTGAACTCGAAAGCCTCGTCGTATATGGCAGGCAGCTTCAGGGAGCCGTCCGTTGCCATGAACCCGTACTTGCCGTTCTGCTGGGGGCGCACAAGGGCAAGGCCGTCAGCGGTAAACCGGTATGCACGGTAGTGGCTGGTGCTGAGTACCGTGGTGCCGGAGCTGTTTATGTAGAGCCACTTGCCCCCCTTGTACACCGGAGCCAGTCCCTGCGAGAACCCCAGCGCCCTGTCGAACTGCGGCTGTATGGCATATCCCCCCAGCTTGTTTATGAAACCGAATTGATCCTTGGCCCTTGACCTGGCAGCGGCAAGGGAATCTGAAAACGGGATGACACGGCTGAATTTCGGGGAGATGGCGGTTGTTCCGTTTATGTTTATGAACCCCCAGAGCCCATTTGAATCAACACCGGCAAGCCCTTCCGAGAACGGCAGCACCCTGGAATACTGGGCGCCTATGACAAGCTTGCCGTTTGAATCAATGAACCCCCATTTACCGTCTTTTTTTACCGGAGCAAGCGGGTCTGCGGCTCCGAAAGGCCCTATCTCCTGATAGGTGGGGGACTGGGGGGTAATTGGCACCAAGGGGAGGTTGTCCGAGTTTCCGCTGCAGCCATTTAAGGCCCCGAGCCCGATAACCGCGATGACGGTGGCCAGGATACGTTTGTTCTTCATGGTGACGCCTCCTTTGTGCTGTGTGTTTACAGGTGGAGAGTATGTGCGATCTTGCGGCGCAGACGGGGGATCAGCTACCGATGCCCCGGGGATACAGTTCTTGACGCAGCGCGTCATTCAGTAAGGCCTGGAAAATGACCAGCAGCACTAAAACCGTATCCCCAGGCGTGCATAGTAATAGGCGCCATTATAGCCGATGGGGGAGTACTGTGAATACTGGACAATCTTGTTTTTACCGGTGATGCTGTCACTGGTAGGGCCCCAGGTGTCCGGCATGGCATCCAGCAGGTTTTCTCCGCCGATTGCTATATTGACATGCTTCATGATGTGCCAGGTTACTTCTGCATCCACCGTCCACAAGGCCGAGAAGTCTACCCTGTCGTTGCCCATGGTGCTGCTGTAACCGCCAAACCGGTTCAGGTTAAGCACCAGATCAAACAGCTTTGATTCATACTTTGTCCAGAGCTTGAACGAATCAACCGGTTGCCCGTTCTCAATCGTGACGCGGGTATTGGGATCAAGCACCAGACTGGTCATATCCACCCCCAGTATCGTTGGCGCCGTATTAACCTTGGCAACCTTCGTCATACTCCGGTTGTAGGCGCCAGCCAGCTTGATGGCGGAGCTGCTGTCAAACGTGTGTTTGTAATCCATGCGCAGGTCAAAGCCGTGGGTACGGGTACTAATGGCGTTGGTAAAATAAACCGCGCCATCCACCCCGGACTGCTTGAGTATTGCTGCTGCCTGCGGGCTGAGATTTTCAAGATTCCAACCGGCTATGTAACCGGTCGGCATAATCCGGTCGCCAATATAGGTAAAGAAATAATCGGCGCTCATTGAAAAGTTTGAGAGGGGCTGATACACCACACCGGCCGTGGCATGCCAGGACTTTTCCGGCTTTAAATCCGTTGCCCCCAACGCACGGGCTACAGGGTGATCCACACTGAAGGTGCCGTACCGGTCAATTGACTCTCCGTTTCTTACCATTGCGGTGGAGGTGAAGTTCGACTGTGTCAGCGACGGCGCCCTGAAGCCGCTGCTGGCGCTGGCGCGCAGCAGCAGATCCTCGGTGGGACGGATACGCAGGGCAAGTTTGCCATCCACGGTTGAACCAAAATCACTGAAATTTTCATATCTGACCGCTGCATCAAGGTTCATCCAGGAAAGCAGACCAAACTTGCCGTCAAGGTAAACAGCAACATTATCCCGTTTTACATTCACCTTGTTTTCCGGCATGAACCCGCCAAACCCCTGCGCTCCGGCTGCCCAGTCACTAAAACTTCCCAGGGTATACGATGCCACATCGCCGCTGCCGATCCGGTAATTCTCGCGCCGGTACTCAAGACCGCCGGCAATGGTGTGACTACCGATCTTCTTGGCCAGGTCAAGGTTGATGATCTGCTGCAGATAGGTGGTGGAGCCGCTGTTGAAGGAGGTGGGGGTAGCCAGCCCCAATGATCGGTTCAGTGAATTGTTGACGTAAAACTGGAATTCATTGTAGCCAAGGGTATAGCTCAAATCCCACGTAACACCGGAATCAAGGATCCCTTTGGCTCCGGTTGATAGCGAAAAGTCCATGAGCTTGGGTTCAATTTTAGGTAAAAAGCCATCGGGATAGATCTGCGGGATATTCCGTGAATCGCCTTTCAGCCGGTAAAACGCCCCGGCGCTGGAGAGCCTCCGGTCAAGGGTGCCATGCAGGTAAAAGGTGGTGTCTCCACGGGGTAGCGCAGCGTTGACGGCAAACAGATAATCCTGGGTATCGGCATCACCAAAATGGGTGTTGACCCGATAATTGTCCCTGGCATCAGCGCCGGCCCGGTTGGTGGCCCCCCGGTCCCGTGCTTCGGCAGTCAGGTTCACAAAGCCGTCCTCCGGCAGGGCGATGGAGAGGAAGGTGTCCCCCTGGCGCATCTGGCCATCTCCCCTGAACGTAGCCCCGTAGGTACCGGTCAGGCTGCTCTTGTGGCCGTACCCTTTCAGAATGATGTTGATGATCCCTGCAATGGCATCCGAACCGTACTGGGCTGCCGCGCCGTCGCGCAAAACCTCAACCCGTTCGATTGATCTGAGTGGAATTGCATTGATATCCACCCCGGAACTACCCCGGCCAATGGTACCGTTCATGTTCAGCAGCGAGCCCTGATGCTGGCGCTTGCCGTTGATCAGTACCAGCACCTGGTCCGGATTAAGGCCGCGCAGCGTAAAGGGGGGAGCATGATCGGTGCCGTCGGTAATTGATGGCCTGGGGATATTAAAACCGGGGACCAGCTTGGAGAGCACCTTGCCCAGCTCGGTATACCCACTGGACTCCAGTTGCTCTGCAGTGATCACATCAATCGGCACCTCGGCAACAAGCGCATCACGGCTGCCACCCCGTGAACCGACATCAGCCTTGGCCTGGGTCTCGATATGCACCAGCTCATCCAGGCTGCGGCCATACAACTCGTTGGTTTCCTTAACCGCTTTTTCCTCTGACGCCTGGGCGGTTGCCGTCATTGAGGCCAGAAGTAGCATCAGGAACAGGTATCTCATGATTTCCCTCCCCGGATGACCGTAGCGATGGAAAGCAGCGGCGCGCCGATCTTGATGCCGGATTTGACAGCAGCATCATGGTTGATCTTGATCTGAGTCTTCTGTCCCACAAAATTAAGCTGGATAACCCCGCCCCGCTCGGCAAACCCCTTCGACTCGCAGATGGTCAGGATACTGTTCTTCTGGGCATACTCAATCGCTTCCTGCCGTGCAGCCGTGGTATCCAGGGTAATGAACAGCAGGTCAGTCTTGCCGATATCCCTGACTCTGGTGACATACCTGATTTCAATCGGCTTGCCGTGAATCAGCTTGTCCTTGTAAATCGCCTCCAGCAGCGTACCAAACGGGTTTTCATCGATCAGCGTGATCACAAACGAGCTTTTTGCTGTGGCAGGCCACTCGATATAATTGGCAAACCGCCCCAGGAAAACCGCTTCAAGCCGCCGTTCCACATCGCTGGCATGCAACCAGGACACGGAAAGCAGCAGCGCCATCACTGACAACGTCAAAATTCTCATAGTTCTCCCCCCAACTGGACCTGGTTCCTGCCTGCATGTTTTGCCCTGTACAGTGCATCATCAACTATTTTAAGCAGTGCCTCGCCATCCAGATCGTGCGGAATGGCGGCAAAGGCCCCCAAACTGGCCGTGGCCCGTACCTGTTGACCGTCGCCGTATTCAATCACCGCCTGTTCAATACTGGCCCTGATCCGTTCTGCTACGGTCATGACGATCAGCTGGTCAGCATTATCACAGAGCACCAGAAACTCCTCGCCGCCGATTCGTGCCACCAGATCGTACTCCCGTGCGCTGTGCTCCACTATCCGGCTGATCGCTTGTAACACGATATCCCCCACCGGGTGGCCAAGGGTATCATTGATCTTCTTGAAGAAATCCACATCCAGGATGATCACTCCCAGCGGCTCGTGCTTGCGCCGGGCCCTGATCAGCATGGTTTCCATGGCCTCCATGGCATGGCGGCGATTGGCCAGACCGGTCAGGGCATCGGTGGTTGCCAGCCTGTTCAGCTTTTCGTCCCGCTCCCGTATCTCGGCCAACATTGCGTTAAAACCAAGGCAGAGGTCGTTAAACTCATCGTTGCGGTTGAGGGCAACGCTCACCGTATAATCTTTGGTATTTGAGATTCCTTTCATCGCTTCGATCAGGATAAAGATGGGACGTGTGAACAGCTTCTCAAGCCGAATGGAAATCACCAGCAGGATCACCAGTGTTGCAACGGAAATCAAAACCTGCGACCGGATATAATCCATCAGCTTTTGATGCAGGGCCTTGTTGTCAGAAACAATGGCCAGACTGCCGATACGCTTGCCTTCAAACTCAATCGGTATCGCCACATACATATACTCAAAGCTTATCCGCTCCAGCCCGGTTCGCCGTTTCGTGCTATCCCCCAGATTGGCCGGGACATCACTTCGAATCTGTTCCGCCTCGCTCTCAGACAGCCCGGCAGCAAAATAGCAGCTGAACGGCCGGCCCTCTTCATCCTCAACAAAGGCAGC
>CAXNJF010000012.1:0-14379 GCA_964202585.1 Trichlorobacter sp.
CTGGCCAGGGATACGGAAGAATTTTTGAAGGCAGATACCAGCTTCTGGGTTGTTCGGGCGCGGATAACCGGTAGCAGTATCACCGGGTTAAGTACGTTAATGGCTGGCTCCTATATCGGAATGGATGTGGGGAGATCAGAAGAATACAAGAACGATTTTTCCGGTTTGGAAAATCCGCCGGCTGTTACTACGGATACGCCGGGCCGTCAGTTTGTCCTGCAAGCTGCAGATATCGGGTCGCTGAGTGTCGGTTCCCCCTTGATGTATCGCCACCTGCAGGTTGGCGAGGTTATTTCGTCTGATCTGGACAAGGATGGCGAGGCCATTACCTTGAGGATCTTTGTACGGGCACCTTATGACAAATTTGTCAGGAACAATACCCTGTTCTGGCATGCCAGCGGAATTGATTTCAAGCTTGACGCTGATGGAGTCAAGGTCAATACCGAGTCGCTGCTATCGATCCTGATGGGGGGTATCGCCTTTTTGACCCCTGATGACGATGCTGAAGTGCCACTGGCTGAGCAAAACCGCAATTTCACGTTGTTTGCAAGTATGGAGGAGGCCTTGAAACGTCCCGACAGTGTGGTTGAAAACTACCGTCTGGTCTTTCATGAATCGGTACGTGGACTGGCTGTCGGTGCACCGGTGGACCTGCGTGGCGTGGTTGTGGGGGAAGTTTCACGAATAAATGTTGAGCTGGACAGTTCCAGTAAAAAGGTGGCTATGGCGGTCAACATCCGTTTCTATCCTGAGCGGCTGCGGTCCCGTTCCCGTAGCTCTGCCGTCAAGAACAAACCGATAAACTCCCGTAAGCTGCTGGATGATATGGTTAAACAGGGCTTTCGGGCACAACTTAAAAGCGGCAGTCTGCTGACGGGCCAGATGTATGTTGCCCTTGATTTCTTCCCTGATGCAACACCTGCCAGGATCGACTGGAGCAAGAGCCTGCCGGAGCTTCCTACCACCGGTGGCAGCATGGCGCAACTGCAGGCTTCATTGATGCAGATTGCACAGAAGCTGGAAAAGTTGCCGCTGGAAGAGTTGGCCGGTGATCTGCGCAAGACGGTACAGAGATTTGACACAACCCTTAAGAGCGCGGACTCGTTGTTAAAAAATATTGATGCCAGCATTGTGCCGGAAGCCCGCCAGGCGCTGGTGGATGTGCGCAAAACACTGGATGGCGCAAACAAGGCGTTGGGAGAGGTGAAAGCAACCATGTCAGCTGATTCGCAGCTGCAGGTTGATCTGCGCGACACCCTGCGGGAACTGGGACGGGCAGCACAGGCGCTGCGTCTGCTGAGTGACTATCTGGAGCGTCATCCGGAGTCTCTGATTCAAGGCAAGCAAGGGGATAAACAATGAATCTGAAATCGGTGCTGGTGTCATGTGCGGTTACTGCTTTGCTGCTGGGGGGCTGTGGCAAATCACCACAGGTGCAGTTTTATACGCTGACACCTGCGGTGCCGTCCGAAGCATCACACTTGGTAAAGAATGTGCCAAGTATAGCCATTGCCGGGGTTACCCTGCCGGAACTGGTGGACCGGCCCCAGCTTGTGGTGCCTGATACAGGGGCACGGGTTTCTATCCTTGAGGCCAGCCGCTGGGCAGAACCGCTGAAAAGTGCTATCCCGCGTTTACTGGCGGAAAACCTGTCCCGCAGTATCGGTGCAGACCGGGTGGCTGTCTATCCCCAGCATGCAGCTTACAGCGTGGATTACCGGATTTTTGTTGATATCCAGCGTTTTGAAGCAACAGGCAACGCTGTGGTTATCGATGCGCTCTGGAGCATCCGTAATAGTGTGAAAGAAGGCAAGCCGGTAACCGGCTGCTCAAAGATCAGTGAGCCGAGTGGAAGCACCGAAGTCGAAGCCATCGTGGCTGCTTACAGCAGGGCTCTTGCTGCAGTATCCAAAGATCTTGCCCGGGCCGTTCGTGCCTTGCAAACAAAAGAATGAGAGAACCCCATGCAGATTGCTGGTCAGTACAAACGTCTTGCCATTTCCAGGATCACTCCGTCAGGTGCTTTTTTAACCTCAGATGAGGGAGATATTCTGCTGCCGGGGAAATTTATTCCCCAGGGAGCAACGCCGGGAAACGAGGTGGAGGTGTTTATCTACCTTGATTCTGAAGACAGGCCGGTGGCAACGGTACAGAAGCCATTCGCTGTTGTTGGTGATTTTGCGCTGCTGCAGGTGAAGGATACCAACGCCAGGATCGGCTCTTTCCTTGATTGGGGGCTGGACAAAGACCTGCTGCTCCCCTTTGGTGAACAGCTTGCCCCGGTGAAGAAGGGGGAGCTGGTTTTGGTCAGGGTCTATCAGGACACAAGCGGCAGGATTGCCGCCTCTGCCCGGTTGGACCGCTTTTTGAAACCTGCTGATGGTTCACTGTCTGAAGGGGAAGCGGTTGATCTGTTCATCTACGCCTATACTGACCTGGGGGCCAAGGTGGTGATCAATAACCGCTATGGGGGGATGCTGTTCCGCAACGAACTGTACGGTAAACCAAAGGCAGGCGAACAGCTGCGTGGCTATGTGAAAAGAATCAGGGAAGACGGCAAGATTGATATCACCCTGCGTAAAGGAGGGGCTCAAGAGGCTCAGACTGATCGCGACCTTATTCTTGCTGCGCTTAAAGCGTCTGAACAGGGCTTTCTGCCACTTACCGACAAGAGTAGCCCGGAATCAATCTCCGAACTGCTGAAGCTGAGCAAGAAGAGCTTCAAAAAAGCGGTGGGGGGGCTGTACCGTGAAGGGCTGATTACCATGCTGGATGACGGCATCAGGTTGAAATGAAGATGTTGACTGGCTGGAGCAGTAAAAAGCCCCGTCATTCTAACGAGTGACGGGGCTTTGAATGTTACGGACAGGATAAGGTAACGACAGCGCCAAACCCGGCTTCTCCAGGTGCTGCGATTGATTTAACCGGACCATTTCCGCAGCGCCACTCGGCAATATATCCTTTTGGACAGCCTACCGCAGGATCACCACCCAGCGCCATATAATCTACTCTGTAGTTGCATAGACTTTTTCCGTTGCAGTGTGCGGCCAGGTGCGAGGTTACATTGCCACGGGGTACGCCGCAGTTGAGTCCATAGCTTCCGGCAACTACGCGGATAGCGCCGCCGTGATGAGGTCTGTCATCGTGTCTTGGATCACGACCTCTATCACCGTAATCACGGTTATCATTCGTCTTGGCACGATAGATATGTTTTTCAAGTCGATCCAGCTCTTTATTAAGTCGCTCTCGCTCGTAGCGGTTGAGGCGTCCGTCTGCAAGCATCCGCGCTTCATCATCACGCACATTCCTTAACTCATTTTTCAGCCGGTGAGCCTCTTCTCTGGTTAAAGAGCCTGACTGGATACCTCTGTCAATCTGCACGTACGCATTGCGTACCCTCTGGTCAATGTCGCTGGCATAGGCAAAAGAGGTAATGCTTGCAACCAAAACGGTTAGTAACAGAATGATACGTCTGATTTTCATCGGTAGCTCCTTTCGTTTTAACTGTTGGAAAAGCGATAGTAAAATCTAGCCGATTTCTTGAGATATTGCAAGGACAGCAAAAATTCTAGAGAAACTCCTCAAAGTAATCAAGATCCTTGTGGAAAGTATCCTGAAGCCGCCACAGAGAAAACAGGGCGATGGCCAGGGTCAGGCAACCAACCATGATCGCCCCCTGCTGCAGACCAAAATGGTTGCGCAGGAACAGGAACAGCATGGTAATCGGCACAGTCATGCCGCGCACAAAGTTAGGGACCGAGGTCGCCACGGTGGCACGCAGGTTGGTGCCAAACTGTTCGGCTGCAATGGTGACAAAGATGGCCCAGTAGCCGATACCAAAGCCCAACAGACCACAGATGCCATAAAAAGTCTCAGCACTGATACCGCTTCCCATAAAGTAAATGCCCACGCCGATTACCGTCAGGATCAGGAAAATCAGCACCACCTTCTTGCGGCTCTGCAGCAGCTGACTAAGAATGCCGCTGGCAAGGTCTCCGGCCACCAGTCCCAGATAACAATACATCACCGCGTTCCCAGCGGTAACCGTTCCCGTAACCCCCATTGATTTGGCAAACTCAGGTGAGAAGGTAATCAGTACACCTACCACAAACCAGGAGGGCAGGCCGATCAGAATAGCATGCAGAAAGCGTCCAAACCGGTCGCGACTGGTGAAGAGTGACAGAAAATTACCCTTGCTGACCTGTTCCCGCTCTTGCATGGTGCTGAACATACCGGACTCCACCACCCCAAAACGCAGGGCAAGCAGACAGAGTCCCAGTATGCCGCCAATAATAAAAGCGGTACGCCAGTCAAAACTTTTTGCAACAAAGTTGGCCAGAATCGCTCCGGATACCCCTACCGAGGCGACGATCATGGTGCCGTAACCGCGCACGGTCTTATGCAGCACCTCACTGACCAGGGTAATACCTGCCCCCAGTTCACCAGCCAGGCCGACTCCGGCAATAAAGCGCAGAAACGCATAGGCGCTGATTGAATCAACAAAACCGTTGGCAAAATTAGCCACAGAATAGAGCAGGATCGAGCCGAACATGATCTTGATCCGTCCCTTGCGATCCCCCAGCACCCCCCACAGAATCCCCCCCACCAACATGCCGATCATCTGCATGTTCAGCAGGAAGACCCCCTGATCAACCAGATCCTTGCCGGACAGTCCCAGGGCTTTCAGGCTGGGAACACGCACAATACTGAACAGCACCAAATCATAGATATCGACAAAATAGCCCAGAGCGGCAACGATCACCGGCAGGCTGAAGATGGCGCGGAAGGCATTGGGCGGGGTGTCTGACGAGCTGATCTGGTTCACGTGAATGGTTCCTTTCCCGCTATGAAGGGGGCTCAAAGCTATCGTGCTACATTGGCCAGTACTTTCATGAAGTAAGCAGCAACCGTTTAAGGGAAGAGCGCAACTCCCTCCAGTCCGGTGGTCTCAGGAAAATTGCAGATCAGGTTCATGTTCTGGATCGCCTGGCCGGATGCCCCTTTCACTAGGTTATCAATGGCCGAGACCACCACAATCCGGTTGGTTCGGCTGTCCAGGGTTATGCCGATATCGCAGAAGTTAGAACCGCGCACAAAGGCGGTGGAAGGAAACTGGTCTTTGGGCAGGGGACGGACAAACGGCTCGTTTTTATAGCTGTCTGCGTACAGTGCGACAAGTTCTTCGGTAGTCACTGCTCTGGTTGGCGTGGCGTAGATGGTGGAGAGGATGCCACGATCCATCGGTACCAGATGCGGAGTGAAGGTGATGGTCACCGGTTGACCTGCCAGTTCGGACAGTTCCTGCTCGATTTCCGGGGTGTGGCGATGGACGCCGCCGACACCATAAGCCTTGAAAGAGTCGTTGACCTCACAGTAAAGCGAATCCACCTTGGCGCTGCGACCGGCACCACTGGTGCCGGATTTGGAATCGGAAATGATGCTTGTGATATCGATCAACCTGTTTTCAAGCAGCGGCTTCAGTCCCAGAATTATGCTGGTAGGGTAGCAACCGGGATTAGCCACCAGTCGAGCCGACCTGATGGTATCTCTCCTCAACTCGGGTAGCCCGAAGACCGCTTCCGGCAGCAGTTCCGGATTTTTATGCGGTTCATACCAGGCGCCATAAACTGCCGGATCATGCAGGCGGTAATCGGCGGAGAGGTCCACCACGTTTTTCCCGGCAGCAAGAAAGTCCGGTACCACAACCATTGCAGCCTGGTGGGGCAGTGCGGTAAAAATGAAGTCTGCTTTTGCAGCAATGGCAGCTGTGTCCAACGGCTCCAGCAGCAGGTCACAGCGGCCACGCAGGGTTGGGAATATGTCGGAGATCCGTTTGCCTGCACTCTGCTCAGAGGTGACACAGCTGATGACGACTTCAGGGTGCCGATCAAGCAGGCGGATCAGTTCAAGCCCGGTATAGCCGCTTGCTCCAACAATGGCGATCTTCAACATGAGTTTATTCTCCTTGATTGGTCAGAACCGGCTGTTCCTCAAGAGGTTCTGAAGATGGTTCCAGTACATACAGTTCATACAATACTGCAAGAAACAGAGGGCCAAAAATCGCCCCCAGCACACCAAAAGCTGCCAATCCGCCAAAGGCTCCGATCATGATCGGCAGGATCGGCAGACTGACACGACTGCTCATAAAGATCGGTTTGACTACGTTATCTGACATACCGACGGCAAGAAAACCCCACAGGATCAGAATCAGCGCCGAGACAGTTGACCCTTGCAGATAAAGATACAGGGCGGCAGGCAACCAGATAATAGCGGTACCAACCACGGGTATCAAGCCGCCAATGGCGGTCAGCACCGCCAGCAGGAGCGGAGAAGGCAGTCCAAAGAGCAGATAGGCGGCGCCGGCCAGAATCCCCTGCACCAGACAGGTTAACAGAGTACCGAAGATAAATCCTGACAGGACATCCTGGACCACACGGGAGAGTTTTTTATGGAGTGATTCCTCCAGCGGCAGCTTCCGCTGCAGCAAATTCAGTCCCCAGATACCATCAAGATAGACAAAGAACAGAATAAACAGCATGAACACCATATCTATTAAAAAACCGAATGAATTTGCCAGGGATTTGGTCAGAAAACCAAGCAGGTTTGACAGGACCTGTTTGGAGTGGGTCATGATACTTTCACTCAGGTTGAAGTTGGCTCCGCCTGTCATTGATTTCAGTTTTTCAAGGTAGTCCGCCATCAAGGGATTGGCCGCCCATTTTTCAAACAGGGTGCCGGCGTTGCCGTTACTCAATGATATGCTGACCAGGCTGTAGACATGGGCAACCTCCTGAGCCAGCACGGCAACCAGACTGATCACCGGCAAGACAAAAATCAGCATGACAGCGACGGTCATCAAAGCCGCTGCCAAACGTTCCCGTCCTTTCATCTGTTTCAGAAGACGTTGATAAACCGGAAAGGTGATGATGCCGATGATCAGAGCCCAGGCGATGGGGGAGAGAAAGGGCAGGAGGATCTTGCCCAACAGGTAGGCGCCAAGCAGGGCCAGGGTGTAGGCAAGCAGCGTTTTCAAGAGGGTACGGTCCATGACATCTCCCGGAGTTTTACGCAAAAAAAGGGAAGACCCTTGCGGATCTTCCCTCGTGTATCACACTTTGCAGTGTATGAACAGTAACCGGATTAGCGCTTGGAGAACTGGAAGCGGGCGCGAGCAGCTCTGCGGCCGTACTTCTTACGCTCTTTAACCCGTGAATCGCGGGTAATAAAACCGGCTTTCTTCAGTTCGGCACGTTGTTCAGGATCAGCCTCAAGCAGCGCCTTGGTGATGCCATGCTTGATAGCGCCAGCCTGGCCTGAGTCGCCACCGCCGCAAACATTGACAAATACATCATACTTGCCAACATTTTCGGTCAACTCAAACGGTTGACGAACTACCATTTTAGAGGTTTCGCGACCAAAGTACTCATCGAGAGTTTTGTTGTTTACCACAATGCGACCTTCGCCGGGCTTCAACCAGACGCGTGCAATGGAACTTTTTCTTTTACCGGTGCCGTAGAAGCTTACTGCTGCCATAACTCTATCTCCTCAAATAAACTGTGTAATTCGTGTCTGGTTACAGGGACAGCTGGGCAGGTTGCTGTGCCTCGTGGGGGTGTACGCCGCCAGTGTATATCTTCAGCTTTTTCAGCATATGGCGAGCAAGCTTGTTTTTGGGCAGCATGCCTCTTACCGCTTTACGGATCAGCTCTTCCGGCTTTTTTGACAGCAATTCACCGGCTGTGGATGACTTGATACCACCGGGGAAGCCACTGTGGCTGTAGTACATTTTGTTGGCCAGCTTGTTACCGGTCAGGGCAATCTTTTCTGCATTGACCACGACAACAAAATCTCCGGTATCAACACTGGGGGTAAAAATAGGCTTATGCTTGCCCCGCAATACATTGGCTACCTGGGTTGCAAGACGGCCCAGCACTGCATTATCTGCATCCACTACGAACCACTGATGATTGACGGTTTCTTTTTTGGCAACTTCTGTTCTCATTACGAACCTCACACCGGCTACGGCCTACCGTAGTACCGCCTTAGTTTTACGAAGAGGTGTAACGTACAGGAGCTGAAAAATAGTGTCAAGCAAATTTTTTTGACCGGATTCTGAACGGAGTTGCCAGCGGACCGGGTTATGTGGTACAGAATCAAAACTTTTACCACTGTGAACAAGGATCATGCAATGAGTATCAGCAGGAAAGAAATAGAACATGTGGCGCGCCTGGCCCGGCTGACCTTGAGCGAGGATGAGAAATCCCTCTTCACCGGCCAGATGGATGCAATTCTGGCCTATGTGGAGACCCTGAACGAGCTTTGTACTGACGGGATCATTCCCACGTCCCACGCCGTGCCGATGGAAAACGCCTTCCGTGCGGATATGGTCGCTCCCTCAATCGGTCTGGACAAGGCACTGGCCAACGCGCCGGACAAAAATGAAACTTACTTCCGGGTTCCGCCGGTTATAGAATAAGAGAACAGATATGGAACTTTACGAACAAACCATCCACGACCTGCATCAGCAGCTGAAAGCCCGGCAGCTCTCCTCGGTTGAGATTACCAAAGCGCTGCTGACCCGTATTGAAACCACAGACACCGCAATTAATGCCTTTATCACCGTGACTGCTGAACAGGCTCTGCGTGAGGCTGCTGAAGCAGACCAGCGGATCGCCTCAGGTGACTGTGCTCCATTAACCGGCATTCCGGTTGCCTTGAAAGATATCTTCCTGACCGAAGGGGTGCGTACCACCTGCGCCTCCCGGATGCTGGAGAATTTTATCGCTCCCTACGATGCCACTGCCTGGGCCAAAATGAAGGCTCAGGGGGCGGTGCTGCTGGGCAAGCTGAACCAGGACGAGTTTGCCATGGGATCCTCCTGCGAAAACAGCGCATTTGGTCCGACCCGCAACCCCTGGAACAGGGATCATATTCCTGGCGGCTCATCCGGTGGCTCTGCCGCAGCCATTGCTGCTCAACAGGCGGTTGCCACGCTGGGCACCGATACCGGTGGTTCCATCCGCCAACCCGCTTCCCATTGCAGCTGTGTTGGACTGAAGCCCACCTACGGCAGGGTTTCCCGCTACGGGGTGATCGCTTACGCCTCATCCCTGGATCAGGTTGGGCCGGTTACCCGTGACGTGACCGATGCAGCCCTGTTGCTGGGGGTGATCGCCGGTCATGATCCCAAGGACTCTACCAGCGTTGACTGCCCGGTGCCGGATTACACGTCAGCATTAAAGAATGATGTCAAGGGGCTGAAGATCGGCCTGCCCAAAGAATACTTTATAGACGGCCTTGATCCTGATGTTCAAAAAGCGATGGATCAAGCTATCGAAACCTATCGTCAGTTGGGGGCGGAATTCGTTGAGGTCTCGCTGCCCCATACCAACTACGCTGTGGCAACCTACTACCTGATCGCCACAGCCGAGGCCAGTTCCAACCTGGCCCGCTATGAAGGGGTTCGCTTTGGCCATCGGGCCGAAAACCCCTCCGGCCTGATCGACCTGATGATGCAATCACGATCAGAAGGGTTCGGGGCCGAGGTCAAAAGACGGATCATGCTGGGGACCTACGCACTTTCCTCCGGCTATTATGATGCCTACTACCTGAAGGCCCAGAAGGTGCGCACCCTGATTCAGCGGGACTTTACCGAGGCGTTCAGGCAGGTTGATCTGCTGCTGACACCGGTGGCCCCCACTCCGGCCTTTAAAATTGGTGAAAAAACTGCGGATCCATTGCAAATGTACCTGTCTGACATCTTTACCATTCCGGTTAACCTGGCCGGCATCTGCGGCATTTCCATCCCGGCCGGCATGAGCACTAACGGCCTGCCGATCGGCCTGCAACTGCTGGGACGTCCTTTTGGCGAAGAAACCATCCTGCAGGCAGCTTATAATTTTGAACAAGCCACCCCGTGGCACCGCGCAAAGGCAGCACTATGAACTTTCAACCGGTCATCGGACTTGAGGTCCACGTACAACTGAAGACAGACAGCAAGATTTTCTGCGGCTGTTCCACCCGTTTCGGAGCAGAACCGAACCTGAACACCTGCCCGGTCTGCCTGGCCCTGCCCGGAGCCCTGCCGGTGTTAAATCAAAAGGTGGTGGAGTTTGCCATTATGGCCGGGCTTTCCACCAACTGCTCCATCGCCCCCACCAATATCTTTGCCCGCAAGAACTACTTCTATCCTGACCTGCCCAAAGGGTACCAGATCAGCCAGTTTGAGCTGCCGATCTGTCTGGCCGGACATCTTGATATTGAGATTGCGGGGGAGACCAAGCGGATCGGCATCACCCGCATCCATATGGAAGAGGATGCAGGCAAGCTGGTCCACGGCCAGGGAGGCGGTTCCGGGGTTGACCTGAACCGCGCCGGCACGCCGCTTCTGGAGGTGGTTTCCGAGCCGGATCTGCGCAGTTCTGACGAGGCGGTGGCGTACCTGAAGAAGCTCTACCAGATTGTGACCTATCTGGGGATTTGCGACGGCAACATGGAAGAGGGGTCGTTCCGCTGTGACGCCAACGTGTCAGTTATGCCGGTGGGGTCCAGCACCTTCGGCACCAGGGCCGAGATCAAGAATGTCAACTCCTTCAAGTTTGTCAAGCAGGCGATTGAGCATGAAATTGTCCGCCAGATTGAGCTGATTGAAGATGGCGGAAAGGTCGTGCAGGAAACACGCCTGTTTGATCCGAACAAAGGGGTCACCCGTTCCATGCGGGGTAAGGAAGAGGCCCACGATTACCGCTATTTCCCGGACCCTGATCTGGTGCCGGTGGTGATCGGCAATGACTGGATTGAACGGGTTCGTGGCGTCCTGCCGGAACTGCCGGAAGTTAAATACAGCCGGTTCCTTGCCGAATACAGCCTGCCGGAGTACGATGCCGAGGTGCTGACCAGTTCCCGCTCTCTGGCTGATTACTTTGAGCAGTGCGCACAGGCCTGCGCCAATGCCAAGTCAGCTGCCAACTGGATCATGGGCGAGCTGACCCGTACGCTGAACGACACCGGCAGCAGCATCGAGCACTGCCCGGTTTCTCCCGCCAAGTTGGCCGACCTGATCAAACTGATTGATACCGGCGCAATCTCAGGCACCATCGCTAAAAAGGTTTTTGAAGAGATCTGGAAGAACGGCGGAGAGCCGGCTGCAATTGTCGAACAGCAGGGATTGGCCCAGGTATCCGACACCGGTGCCATTGAAGCTGCCATTGATCAGATCATGACCGCCAACCAGGGCCAGGTGGATGAATACCGCAGCGGCAAAGACAAGGTTTTTGGCTTCTTTGTCGGTCAGGTGATGAAGGCGATGAAGGGCAAAGCCAACCCGGCTGTGGTCAACGACCTGCTGAAACAGAAACTGGCGGGATAAGCCGTCTGGAGTAGATTCATGCCGCAGAGAGTCGGCTAGTCGTGGATATTTCCCGTTACCGGGGTCTGTTTGTTACTGAAGCCCAGGAGCATCTGAACGCCCTTGGAACGCTCAGCGTGCGCTGTGAAGAAGGAACTGCCGACTCGGGTGCTATTAACGAGATGTTCCGTCATGCCCATTCCCTGAAGGGGATGGCCGCCACCATGCAGCTTGGGCCGATCACGGCGCTTTCCCATGCCCTTGAAGACCTGATGATGCAGGTGAGAGACGGGCGCTTCAGCGTCACCCGCAGTGTGGCAGACCTGCTGCTGGCTGCCATTGATACCCTGGATCAGATGGTTACACTGGTGGCTCAGGGGGGCGAGCTTCCCGATGCCGAAGACCTTGCCAACCGGATTCGCAACTATACCCCCGCTGCTGAAGACCCTGCGCCCCCTGTGGTTCAAGACACTGCCCCGCCAAAACCGGCAGCTGAGTCGAAGGAATTTTCTTTCCGCGTCAGCGATGATACCTCCACCACCAGAATCAGAACCTCACTGCTTGACCGGCTGGTGACCCTGTCGGGAGAGCTGCTGACCGTGCGTCATACGCTTGAGAACTGGGCTGTAACCAATCAGGCTGCCGGTGTGATCCAACCGATCAAGGAGTTGTCCTCTCTGCTGCGACAACTCCAGAATGAGGTCTTTCAGGCCCGGATGCTGCCGTTTGCCGCCATAGCCGAGCGCTACCCCCGCATGGTGCGTGACCTGGCCCGCACAAGCGGCAAGGAGATCAATTTTCTGATTCAGGGAGATGGGATCGAGCTGGATCGCGGGGTTCTGGAACAGATTATCGAGCCGCTGGTCCACCTGCTGCGCAACGCCGTGGATCACGGGCTGGAGACACCGGCTGAACGGGTTGCCTGCGGCAAATCACCGGTTGGCACCCTGCGGTTAACCATCAGCCGTCTGGCCGATCAGGTGCTGATGGAGGTGTCGGATGACGGTCGTGGCATGGATCCGGCAAAAATCCGGGCCAAAGCGGTTGCCCAGGGATTGCTGAACGAACAACAGGCCGCAGCTTTGAGCACTGATGAAATTCTGCTGCTGGTGTGCACCCCCGGTTTCTCCACCGCAGCTACGGTGACCGAGATCTCCGGCCGGGGGGTGGGGATGGATGTCGTCCAGAATGCCATTCAGACCATTGGTGGCATCCTTGCCATAGATTCCACACCGGGACGGGGGGCTACGGTCTCCCTGAGGCTGCCGCTGAGTGTGGCCATCATACATGCTCTGCTGGTAACCTGTGGAGAGCTGCTGCTGGCTGTGCCGGTCAGCGCGGTTACCAGCACCCGTGAAGTGCTTCCGCAGGAGATCAGCCAGACCGGCAACGATCTGTACCTGGAGCATGATGGACGCAGTATTCCTTTACGGAACCTTCCCCGCTTCTTCCGCCAGAGTGAAAAAATGTCTGAGAAGGCGCTACTGCCGGTGCTGCTGACAGAATCCAACAAACAGCCGGTGGGGCTGCTGGTGGATCGCCTGCTTGGGCAACAGGAGATCTTCACCCGTCCCCTGCGCCATCCCCTGGCAGATCTGCGGGGGATTTCCGGCTCAGCGCTGCTGGGTGACGGCCAGATTGTCTTTGTGGTTGACCCTGCTGCCTGTAGCGGGCCAATTTCTTCTACCTGATGCTTTTCGGGGGTATTACACACTATGAAAAAACTCTTGCGTGCCGTTATGACTATGCTTCTGATTCTCTGCAGCGCGGTCAGTCCGGCCCTGGCTGCCGAGGCCACGCTGCAACAGGTAATTACGACACTTGAACAGGGCTACGCCTCGCTGAAAGATCTGCAGGCCGCTTTCAGTCAGACCACCACCCTGGCCGGATTTCCCAAGCCCCAGAAAGGGCACGGCGAACTGTCACTGCGGCGCCCTTCCCAAGGGGCGGCCCAGTTTCGTTTTGACTATGCCACCCCTAAACAGCAGATCATCTCCAACGGTACGCAGGTCTGGTTTTATCAACCGGAAAACAGGCAGGTGCTGGTTTCCTCTCTGGAAGGGATGATGAAGGGGGGCAACAGCATCGGTATGGCCTACCTGACCGGTCTGGGCAACGTCTCAAAGGATTTTAACGCAGCCTTCAGCAAGCCTGCCCGTGACAAGCAGGGCAACTACCTGCTCGATCTGACTCCACGCAAGCCGACCCCGGTTCTGGCCAGGATGCGTCTTTCCATCCGGGAAGAGGCGGTTACTGCTTTTTTGGCTGACGGCCAGGCCAAAGACCTCTTTCCTGTGGCCTCATCAACCGTTATTGATGCCAGCGGAACAGAAACCCGCATCAGCTACAGCCGGGTGCGGACCAACAGTGGCCTTCCTGCTTCAAAATTCACCTTTACCGTGCCGCAAGGCGTCGAGATAATCAAACCGTAGGAGGATTCACCATGCCGTCATTTGACATTGTATCCAAAGTAGATATGCAGGAGGTTGACAACGCCGTCAACCAGGCCATCAAGGAGATCGGCCAGCGTTATGATTTCAAGGGATCAAAGAGCGAGATCAGCCAGGAGAAGGACGCTGTCAAGGTGCTGTCCGAAGACGATTATAAGCTGAAGGCTGTGATCGACGTCCTGCAGACCAAGTTTCTGAAGCGTAACATCTCGATCAAGGCGCTGCAGTACGGCAAGGTGGAACCTGCCTCCGGCGGTATGGTACGCCAGATCATCTCGGTCCAGCAGGGGATCTCCAAGGAAAAAGGGAAAGAGATCATCGCGGTGATCAAGGAAAGCAAACTCAAGGTGCAGGCCCAGATTCAGGATGAACAGGTGCGGGTAACCGGCAAGAACCGGGACGACCTGCAGGAGGCGATTCAGCTGCTGAAAGGCAAGGAACTGGATATAGAGATGCAGTTTACCAACTTCAGGGAATAAGCTCCACGGCAGCCATTATATAGTTCCGGAGGGACACACTGAGCATCCCTCCGGAATAGTTGAGCCTGATTCCTTTCACTCAAAATTCAGTTAATCAGGAGGG
>CAXNJF010000013.1:0-14291 GCA_964202585.1 Trichlorobacter sp.
GCATTCACCGCTGGTATATTCCACCTGATGACACACGCATTCTTCAAAGCTTGCCTGTTCCTTGGTTCCGGTGCTGTCATTCACTCAATGCACCACGCACTCCATAAAGTACACTCCCATGATGATGCTCAGGATATGCGTAACATGGGTGGTCTGAGCAAGCATATGCCCCTTACCTATGGTACGTTCCTGGTAGCTACCATTGCTATTGCCGGTATTCCTGGTTTTGCAGGATTCTTCTCGAAGGATGAAATTCTCTGGCAGGCTTTTGCCAATCCGTTGCACGGAAATCTGAACACGTTGCTGTGGGCATTTGGAGCCTGTGCTGCACTTTTAACCGCATTTTATATGTTCCGCCTGGTCTTCATGACTTTCCACGGTACCTGCAGGATTAAAACAGGAGCAGAGAAGCATCTGCATGAATCACCGATGGTAATTGTATTCCCACTGTTAGTTCTCGCATTGCTCTCAATTGTTGGCGGTTACGTCGGTCTGCCGAAATTGATCGGAGATGTGGTTGGTGGCATTCCGAACTATCTTGAACACTATCTGTCACCTGTTTTTGCCAATGCAACTGCGTATATGCAGGCTCATACGCATCAGGGACATCATAGTCACGCCCTTGAGTGGGGTTTGATGGGACTTTCAGTACTCATCGCAATCATTGGTATCGCTACGGCATACACGCTTTACATTGTCAATCCTGATATTCCGAAAAAAATTACCACCGCATTCCCGGCATTGCACCGGGCTGTTTATAACAAATGGTACATCGATGAACTGTATGACTTTTTGCTGGTGAATCCTTGTAAGGCCCTGGGCCAGTTTCTCTGGAAAGGCTTTGATGTAGTTGTTGTTGATGGTCTGGTTAACGGTGTTGCCACAGTAGTAATGTCATTCGGCGGGGTTATCCGCTATCTGCAAACCGGTCAGATATATAATTACGCCTGGTCGATGACCTTCGGTGTAGTTGTAATCATCGGCTACTACCTGTTCAAGTAACTAAACGTCCGTAATTTGTACTAAAGGAGCAGATTCGATGAGTAACATTCTGAGCGTGATGACCTTCTTGCCTGTCGTGGGGGTGCTGCTGCTGCTCTTCATTCCCAAAGGGAATAATGGAGTGCTACGCAGTGTAGCCTTAGTAACGACACTCGTCACTTTTCTGGTAACGTTGCCGGTACTGACCGGTTTCCAGACCAATGCAGACTTCCAGTTTGTTGAAAACGTACCTTGGATAGCTGCCGGTCCTTTTGCCATGCGTTACAACATTGGTATAGACGGGATCAGCTTCTGGTTGGTTATCTTGACCAACTTCATTATGCCGATTGCTGTTTTATCAACCTGGACTGCAGTTGAAGAAAATGTCAAAGAGTACATGATCTGCCTGCTGCTGCTTCAGACCGGCATGCTGGGAGCCTTTGTGTCTCTTGATCTCTTCCTGTTCTACATCTTCTGGGAAGTCATGCTGATTCCGATGTACTTCATCATTGGTATATGGGGTGGCAAGAACCGTGTTTACGCTGCAGTCAAGTTCTTTATCTACACCATGGCAGGATCTTTACTGATGCTGGTTGCTCTGATCTACCTCTACTTTCTGGGTAGCAAAGCCGGTATTACTGATTTCAGCCTGCTCCATTTCTTTGATCTCAAGGTTGATCCTGGTACACAAACCTGGTTGTTTGCAGCATTCGCACTGGCATTTGCTATCAAAGTGCCGATGTTTCCGCTCCATACCTGGTTACCTGATGCCCACACGGAAGCACCGACCGCCGGCTCTGTAATACTGGCAGCGATAATGCTGAAGATGGGAACATATGGTTATATCCGTTTTGCCATGCCGCTTTTCCCGCAGGCTGCAAACCAGTTTGCTCCTGTCATAGCCACTCTTGCAGTCATCGGTATTATCTATGCTGCTCTGGTTGCCATGGTTCAGGAAGATGTTAAAAAACTGGTTGCGTATTCATCTGTAGCGCACTTGGGATTTGTTATGTTAGGCCTGTTTGCCCTGAATGAAGAGGGAGTAACCGGTGCACTGCTGCAGAACCTGAATCACGGTATTTCAACTGGCGCACTGTTCCTTATCGTTGGTTTTGTGTATGAGCGTCGTCACACGCGTCTCATTACAGATTTTGGCGGCCTTTCCAAGCAGATGCCGATCTTTGCCACCATCTTTATGATCATTACGCTTTCATCAGTAGCACTTCCTGGTACAAATGGTTTCGTTGGTGAATTTCTGATCCTGGTTGGTGGATTTGAAAGCAGTTTGCGCTGGTGGACAATAGTTGCATCAAGCGGTGTTATTTTTGCTGCTGTTTACATGTTATGGATGTTCCAGCGGGTAATGTTTGGCGAACTGGATAATCCCAAAAATCAAAAGCTTGAGGATTTGAATGCCCGTGAAATAATCATAATGATCCCCTTGCTGATTATGGTTTTCGTCCTGGGTGTTTACCCCAACCCATTTATTGAAAAAATGACTCCCTCTATCAAGAAGGTAATTGCTCATACACGTGTTGAACCAGTTATAACTGCAAAAGTTGCGGCACCTGCTGAAGTTACAGCGCCTGTAGTTCCTGCTGCTACACCTGCTCAACATGAAAGTGCAACTGAACCGCAACCTGCCGCAGAAAAGCCGGCTGGTCACTAGACAAACGAGTTATCACCTCTGGAGGACTGATTAAATGGATATCAATGTAGCTCAACTCTTTCAGACGATTAATCTGAATGTCATCATGCCTGAAGTAATTCTTTCAGTGCTTGGGATGGCGCTTCTACTGGTTAACGTCTTCATCCCCTCCAAATCGAAAGTCTATCTTGCCTGGTTAAGTCTGGTTGGCATCGTAGGCGCGGGCTTTGCTGCAGTAAGTGGCTGGGGAATCCACCTTGAAAGCTTTAGTGGTTCTGTGGTTCAGGACAATTTTGCGATCTTCTTTAAGCTTATTTTCCTTGTAGCTGCAGGGTTGGCCGTTCTGATCAGTGAACAGTATATGGAGCGTGAGAATTGCAACCACGGTGAATTGTATCCGATTATACTCTTTACCACGGTAGGAATGATGCTGTTGGCTTCAGGTACTGACCTTATGACCATCTTCCTTGGTCTGGAGTTAATGTCGATTTCACTCTATATTCTGGCCGGTTTCAACCGTGACAACATCAAGTCCACCGAAGCAGGTATGAAATATTTTCTGCTTGGCGCTTTTTCAACCGGTTTTTTGCTCTATGGTATGGCCTTGGTCTATGGTGTTACTGGTACAACACGGATATCAAAAATCGCAACCCTGATTTCCCAGATGTCAAATCCCGCTGATAATTCAATGTTGCTGATCGGTATGTTTTTGCTGTTAACCGGTTTCCTGTTTAAAATCGCTGCCGCTCCGTTCCATATGTGGACTCCTGACGTTTATGAAGGTGCCCCCACACCGATGACAGCTTTTATGTCTGCCGGACCAAAGGCTGCTGGTTTTGCAGCAATGCTTCGGCTTCTTTTGGTGGCTTTCCCTGCCATGAAGGCTGAATGGACGGATCTGCTCTGGATTCTTGCTGTTTTGACCATGACAGTCGGTAACTTTACTGCATTACGGCAAGACAACATCAAGCGTATGCTCGCCTATTCATCAATCGCCCATGCCGGGTATGCCTTGGTAGGTTTTGTTGCTGCTAACGCGACCGGCACTTCAGGTATCCTGTTCTATATGCTGTCCTATGCCTTTATGAACATAGGTGCCTTTGCTGTCATTATTCTGGTAGGTAAGCAGGGCGAGCCTAACGGCACTGTCATGGATTTCGCCGGTCTTGGGATGAAGCGCCCACTGCTGGCCGCAACTATGACACTTTTCCTCTTTTCTTTGGCAGGAATGCCGCCAACTGCCGGTTTCATCGGTAAATTCTATCTGTTTTCCGGTGCAGTTCAAGAGGGGTATATCTGGCTTGCCATTATCGGAGTTCTTAACAGTGCTGCTTCAGTCTATTACTATCTGCGTGTAATAGTGTACATGTACTTTAAACCTTCCGAGCAGGAGTTTGAGTGGGTTACCGTGACCGCTCCCATCGCGCTGGCCCTGGTGGTCTCAGCTGCAGGTACCCTTATTCCCGGTATCATTCCTTCCTACATTCTGCAGTTTGCCCAGCAGGCGGTAAAGTTGATTTAAGCTAACCTTTACCTGAGCATTAAACCAAAAGGCGACTCCTTAAACGGAGCCGCCTTTTATATTTGTGCGTAAGAGGATGTGTGAACCGTTTACCCCGTCACACTGCAGGCTATCCTGCATCTAACTTTGTGGTTTGACATTTTCGGGTGTCGCCTACATACTTTGTACCCGACAGCAGACAGGAGAAGCGGCTATGGCCAATAATATTCTGATCACCGGTGGCGCACGTAGTGGCAAGAGTCGTTTTGCAGAAGAAATGACTGCAAACTTCGGCACGACATTATGCTATCTCGCAACGGCTCAAGCGCTGGATGAAGAGATGATTGAGCGGATCGGACGCCACCGCAACCGGCGGGGCAGTCTTTGGGAAACCATCGAAGAACCGTTAATGATTCCTCAAACCCTGGCTCGTATCGATGGTATTCACGACGCCGTTATGATTGACTGCATCACCCTCTGGCTTACAAACCTGCTATTATCATTCGATGAAAATGATGCCAGCACCGAAGAACAGGTGCTGGGCCATGTCCACCGGCTTGCCTCCACCCTGCGGGGTATGTCTACCCCGGTGGTGCTGGTAACCAATGAGGTCGGACAGGGGATTGTGCCTGATAACGGTCTGGCACGCCTTTACCGCGATATTGCCGGCCAGGCCAACCAGATTCTGGCAGCTACCTGTGAGAGCGTCTACGTCACCATCAGCGGCATTCCGCTGAAACTGAAATAATCTCCTGAAGGATCTGAAATGACTCTCCTTGAAACAACACTTGCTCGCATTACACCGGTGAACGATGAGCTGCTTCAGCAGACACAAGCCCGACTGGACAACAAGACCAAGCCGCCAGGCTCCCTGGGCAGACTGGAGGAGTTTGCCAGAAAGATTGTTACCATCAGCGGACAGACGTTCCCGGATCTCTCAAAAAAGGTCATCTTTACCTTTGCCGGTGATCATGGTGTGGTGGAAGAAGGGGTGTCAGCCTTTCCCAAAGAGGTGACACCGCAGATGGTCCTCAACTTTCTGCGTGGTGGCGCAGGAGTCAACGTGCTGGCCCGCCACGCCGGGGCAGAGGTACGGGTGGTTGATGTGGGGGTAGATTTTGATTTTGCGGGGTGTACTGGTTTGATCCATAGGAAGGTTGCCCGTGGCACACGTAATCTTGCCAGGGGACCGGCCATGACCCGTGCTGAAGCTCTGCAGGCTGTGGCAGTCGGGATTGAACTGGCTGACCAGTGCAAGGCAGAAGGTGTCGGGCTGGTGGGAACCGGTGATATGGGGATCGGCAACACCACCCCGTCATCGGCCATTATCGCCGCCATTGGCGGCTTTCTTCCGGAGCAGGTTACTCATCGTGGCACCGGCATCAATGATCAGGCGCTGCAGGTCAAGATCAACGCCATTCGCCGGGGCCTAGAGTTGAATCGACCTGATTCAGCTGATCCGCTGGATGTATTGACCAAGGTGGGCGGTCTTGAAATCGCCGCCATTGCCGGACTGGTGCTGGGCTGTGCCGCTAACCGGATTCCGGTTGTCATTGATGGTTTTATCTCTACTGCAGGCGCCTTGATCGCCTCGGAACTGCATCCTGAACTGCATGAATATATTTTCGCTGCCCATGAGTCGGTTGAAGTAGGACACAGCTTTATGCTGGAGCGGATCGGCAGCAGACCGATCCTTGATCTTGACCTGCGACTGGGAGAAGGGACCGGCGCTGCGTTGGCCATGCACCTGATCGAGGCCGGGGTCAAGATTCTGCTGGAGATGGCTACCTTTGAACAGGCCGGGGTCTCGGAACAACAGGAGTAAAGCCCCACTATGCCGAGTGATACCACCAGCCAGCCTGCCCTGCTTCGCCACACCCGCACCAGCGGGCTGCGCCGTTGGTTGCCCTGTCTGTCAGCATTCCGTCATTACAGCCGCTCGACATTCCTGCAGGATCTCGGAGCAGGGCTGGTGCTTGCCACACTGCTGGCCCCGGTGGGGATGGGGTATGCCGAGGCTTCAGGTCTGCCCCCCATCTACGGACTGTACGCTACCATCGTACCGCTGATGGCATACGCCATTTTCGGGCCAAGCCGGATTCTGGTGCTTGGTCCGGATTCCGCTCTCAGCGCTCTGATCGCCGCAACCATCCTGCCGCTTGCCGCCGGAGATGTGCACCGTGCTGCAGGGCTGGCCGGGATACTGGCTGTCATCACCGGGGTGATCGCCATCCTGGCAGGCCTGTTCAGGTTCGGCTTCGTGACGGACCTGCTCTCCAAGCCGATCCGCTACGGCTATATGAACGGTATCGCGCTGACGCTACTGTTTGGGCAACTACCCAAGCTGCTCGGCTTTTCAGTGGACGGCAGCAGTTTTTTCAAAGCCATTAACGGACTTTACCAGGGCGTAGCTTCAGGAAAGACCAATAGTGCTGCCTGCATCATCGGCGTCTGCTGTCTAATCATCATCCTTGTTACCAAGCACTGGTTTCCTCGCCTGCCGGGAGTTCTGTTTGCCGTGGTTGGGGCTACCCTGATGGTTATGCAGCTTGATCTTTCTGTAACAGCGCAGGTTGCCGTTGTGGGGGCATTACCCCAGGGGCTGCCCGGTATCAGGGTGCCTGCGATCTCTCTGAATGAATTTCTGGCCCTCTGCTCGGGAGCAACTGCCATAGCGCTGGTATCAATCGCCGATATGAGCGTACTCTCCCGGATCTATGCCGCAAAAGGTAACTATTATGTAGACGCCAATCAGGAGCTGGTGGCCCTTGGGGTTGCCAATGTGGCAACCGGGTTGCTGCAGGGTTTTCCGGTCAGCAGCAGTTCATCCCGCACGCCGGTGGCTGAGTCTGCCGGATCCAAAAGCCAGGTGACCGGTCTGGTGGGGGCCGCCTGCATCGTGATGCTGCTGCTCTTTGCCCCCCGCCTGCTCTACTATCTACCGATTGCAGCACTGGGGGCGGTGGTCATCTCCGTCTGTACCTCCATCATTGAGGTTCGGGAAGTACGCCGACTGTACCAATTAAGTCGTGCCGAGTTTGTGCTCTCAATTGTCTGTTTTCTGGGGGTGGCTGTTCTGGGGGTGGTTCAGGGGATCTTTATCTCGGTGGGGCTGGCGCTGGCTGGCTTTGTCTGGCGTGCCTGGCGTCCCTATTCGGCAACTCTGGGCAGGGTTGACGGTTTGAAAGGGTATCACGACATCATTCGCCATCCTGAAGGAAGGCGCATTTCAGGACTGGTCCTGTTTCGCTGGGATGCCCCGCTCTTTTTTGCCAATGCCGAGATCTTTCGTGAGCGGGTACTAAAGGCGGCAACGGATGCCCCGACTACGACAAACTGGCTGGTCGTTGCCGCTGAACCGGTGACTGATATAGACATTACCGCTGCAGATGTGCTGGCAGAACTGGACAACGAACTGCACCAGGCCGGGATCACACTCTGCTTTGCCCAGATGAAAGGTCCGGTCAAGGATCTTTTGAAGCGCTACGGGCTGTTCTGCAAGCTGGGGCAGGAAAATTTCTTTCCAACTATCGGTCAGGCGGTGGATCATTACGTGCAACACCATAAGATCGTGTGGGTTGACTGGGATGAGCGGGTCACATCGGATGCTACTCATGATGCCCTCTAAAAGCACAAACACTTGACGCAGCACGCAGCTTGACGCACACTGCACCTATCATGCGCCGTTATCTGATCGCCCTCCAATTTCTGACCATTCTGCCAATCCCCTCACTTAAACAGTATGAGGCCACTGATCCGGGTCGTTCAACCGCCTGGTTCCCGCTGGTCGGCTTGACCATCGGCGGTTTGCTGCTGGTTGCAGACATGGCACTGACACCATTGCTGCCCCGCCACTTGACTGATGCGCTGCTGGTTACCCTGTTGGCAATCATCACCGGTGGCCTGCATCTTGATGGTCTGGCGGATGTCTTTGACGGATTTGCGGCACGGGGTTCCAAGGAACGCTTTCTGGCAGTGATGAAAGATTCTCGTGTCGGGGCGGTTGGCGTGGTGGGGCTGGTTCTGCTGCTGCTGTTGAAGTATGCTGCCCTGCTGGCGTTGCCGATCTACCTGAAACGGGCTGCATTACTGCTGGTTCCTGCACTGGCCCGCTTTACCCAGGTGGTGGTCATGACCAGAGCCAGGGCGGCACAGAACGACGGTCTGGGGGCCTGCTTTCTTTCCGGCATCACCAGTGCACAACTATCGCTGGCCGCAGCCTGCATCATCCCCTTAACCTGGTTGCTCGGGCAGCTTGCCGGGGTCGTTGCCCTCTGCCTGACTGTCGCCTGGGGGCTTGCTGTTCAGCGCTATTTTACCCGCCGCCTGGGGGGGATCAACGGCGATATCGTTGGCTTCAGTAGCGAAATAGCCGAAGTCCTGGCTCTGATCGCCATTACCGCAACCACTACACTCCTTTCGAGGTACCTATGAACAGCACCACCCGCCTCTACCTGATCCGTCACGGACAGGTGGAAGGCCATGAAGAACGCCGTTACAACGGCCACGCCGATGTTGCCCTGACCGATCTGGGGGTTGAGCAGTATCATCAGCTAAAGGACCGGTTGGCTGACACTCATATCTCGGCCTGCTATTCCAGTAACCTGACCCGCTGCCGGATTGGTGCCGGGATCATCTGCGGGCAGTTCGGGATTGAGCCGGTCCATCGTCCGGAACTGCGTGAGGTAAACATCGGCATCTGGGAAGGGTTGACCTGGCAGGAGATTCAGAGCCGCTGGCCCGAAGAGTGGCAAGCCCGTTTGAATGACCTGGTCAATTACCGGGTGCCTCAGGGAGAGAATCTGCTGGATGTCGAGTCACGGCTGATGCCGGTTGTACGGGAGATTCTGGAGCGGCATCGGGGACAGGAAATCCTGTTGGTTGGACATGGCGGGGTTAACCGGATCATCCTGCTGGCAGCTATCGGGGCACCTTTGGCCAGCATGTTCAATGTTGAACAGAATTACGGATGCCTGAATATGATTGATTACTACGGGGATGGCAGGGCAACGGTCAAGCTGCTGAACGGGTAGTTGATATGCAGGTGCGCTGTCATCGCACTTCAAACTCGGCTGCACTCTTTGCGACCCTGAAACGCTTGCCAGTGCCAAGCACTGCAGATCCGTTAATCCGCTCCCATCGGTCACCGCTTCCCAAGTGATAGGTGCCATTTGTGGATTGCAAATCACGTATAACCAGCGCATGAGGATTATTTGCATCCGGGGAAACACGGGTATGAACTCGTGACACTTCATTGGAGCTGAACACAAGCTGTGCCTGTTTCGGGTCACGTCCCATTACCACTCCTGCCTGGGTGACCGGTATTGTATTGCCCTTAAACTCACCAGACAGACAGTAGATGCTCACTGATGAACGTGGAGCAGGTGAAGCGGCATCTACAGGCAACGGCCTGTACAGCGGTTCCTGGGGTTTTGCGTTATCAGGTAATGGTTGCCAGACCGGACTTGCCGCAGGTGCAGCGCCAACAGGGCGGGCAGAACCAAAGGCCAGCACCAGCACCGGAATGCCAAGCAACGCGCTTCCCAGGCCGTATTGCCAGAAACTGCGCCCCATCCGCTCGGCAATTCTACCCCACAAGACAACGGAGAAAATGATGGTAATCAGCGTTGCGACTAACTGGAGCTGTCCCTTGAAAAAAATGCCGGGAAGCAACAGCCAAAGCACATTCCACCCTGAGATATCGGCACACTTACAGAGCAGCACTCCGTTGTAGATCGGGATGCAGTACTCAAACAACGAACCGATAGCGAACTTCTCACCGATTTTGAAAGAGACAAAACAGATAAACAGGTAGAAACCGAGCCCGAAAATAATGGTAAAGATGAGAACTTCTGCCATGATAGCCCTCTATTCTCCGACAAAAACAGCCAGAGCGGTATAGTTGTCGTTACCTGCCTCTGCCAGTTCCAGCAGACGTACTTCCATCTGTTGCAGCCAGTCTGCAGCGGTTGCTGATTTTGCAAGATCAGCCGCCATTTCCAGCTCGGTCAGATATTCCCAGAAACCGTCACTGCAGAGTAAAAAAGCGTCTCCAGCCTTGACGTTGCGTGGAGCATCAAGGATTGCAGGTTTTACCCCTTCCGGATTGCCCACCGCCCGCAGAATCCGGTTCCGGTCAGGGTGTTTGCGCATCTGTGATGGCTCAATTTCTCCGGCATCAACCAGCACCTGGGGCACACTATGGTCTTTGGTCTGAAATGCTACAGCGCAATCACGGAAGTGATAGAGGCGTGAATCCCCCACATGGCCCCAGATTACCTTGTCTCCTGCGTTCTGGAGCAGAACCAGCGTTGTCCGCATGGAAGACAGGGCCGGTTGTTCGGCCTGTTTGTTAAGCATGGCAGCCTGTGCCGTGCCAATCAGATCGCCAACCGATTCAGGCGTAAGCTCTGCAGCCGGTTGCCAGGCAGTAAGTATCGCCTGTACTGCCGTAGCTGAGGCAACTTCCCCGCCCCGGTGCCCCCCCAGTCCATCGGCAAGCAGCCACAGACCTGCAGTATCGGTTTGTTCGCTATCGCAAAAGTCCTGATTCTCTTCCCGGCCACCTGGTTTCGATATTGATGCGCTGGTAAATGTCATGGTTGCTCCCTATACAAGCCGTACTTCAAACATGGTGCGGGGACTGGCCAGATAAAACCTGCCTCCGTGACCTATCCGACAGGCTGCCCCTGGCTGCAGCCGTGTGCCATCACCGGTAAAGGTGCCGTTGGTGGATTGCTTGTCAATCAATGTAAAAGCACGCTGGCTGGTATCATAGCTCAGTGTACAGTGCAGACGTCCCACATCAGCTACATCCTTATCAAACACCAGTTGGCATTGCTTGGGATCACGTCCGATAGCGATGGTTTCAGCCCCCATCCTGATCTCATTGCCCGCAAACGGGCCGGATATGCCGACAAGCACCGGACGGCTGCCGGCAGGCGCAGACGGCAGTACTGCAGGGGGGGCTGTCACGGTCCCTTTTTTTCTGGCCAGCAAAAACAACGCTCCGGCACTCAGCACAACAGCAAGTGCAATGCCCGCATAGAGCAATGGAGAACCGGCGGCAGCTGTTCCGCCATCGCCGGCAGGGGTTGGGGGGGCTGGCGCAGAAGGTGTTACTGTTTTAGGCGCTTCAGATGTAGCAGCAGACGATGATTTTTTATACGGGATACCCAGCCGGTCAAGTTCCGGTAGCAGTTCGTCGGCCTGAATGGCATAACCGATCCCTTCCGCCCTGGTTGCCTTCATAAAATTGATCCCTATCACCTGGCCGGTCTCGTTAAACAGCGGACCACCGGAGTTGCCGCCGCTGATAGAGGCATCGGTCTGGTACACCTTCAGCCCCTCCACCAGTGTTTTCGCACTGATGATCCCCTTGGTGGTCTTTACCTGAAACAGGCTTTCCTTGCTCATGTCGGCAGCGCCGGGAAACCCCAGGGCATAGACGGTATCAGCATCCTGCACCTGATCGCTGGTTGCAAAGGCAGGCACCGCACCGCCAACCGTGCCGTTCATCTGCAGCACCGCAAGATCCTTGTCTTCAGATCTCCAGAGTACCGATGCACCCAGACGCTGCTCCCTGCTCTGGATGACGGTCAGTTCATACCCTTTGTCAACGCAGGCCACCACATGGTTGTTGGTCACCACATGGTTACCATTTCCCACCAGCACACCGGAACCGGTGCCGCTTACCCCCAGCGTATTTTTGCAGATAATCCGCACCGTACAGGCCTTCATCCCTTCGATGGGCGGGGCGGCGAGGGCCGGTATTCCTGCAAACAGAATCAGGAAAAGTATGTTCAGGATTTTCATAAAAAGCCTCATCGTTCCTACGCTCCCACACCTTAGGGACTCAGCAGTACCTTATCGTTCCCACGCTCCAGCGTGGGAATGCATCCCGGACGCTCCAGCGTCCCGTCAGGAGCTACTACTATACATTCATCTTGCAGCAGGAACACAAAAACAGCTTTTACAATGGAGCGTCACAGGCACGTTTTCTGTCCTTATTCATTGCCTTAACCTGGTCATTTCTCAGCGTATCTGCTTTTGCCTGAATATACGCACAATACTCTTCATTATTCATCAGCCTGGTTTCTTCATAATGTCTGTCACGGATAGCCCGTACCAGTTCAACAGCCTTTATTCCCATAACAGGTCACCTCCCGAGGTGAATATATTGCAATAGTCTTGTAGCCCATCTCAATATTAACGGCATTAAAACGCTGGATTTTATCAAAGTGAACAATATGCCTGAAGTTCCAGCTTACCAGCAGATCAACGGAAAAGACGGTGGCAAGTGCAATGTGAAGGGCATCCTCACGATATTTGCGAGTTACAATACCGCGTTCCAAATAATGTTCAGCCAGTTCCAGAGCTTCATCGTTCAAGGGAAGCAATGACTCTGAGCAGGCACGAAATGTTGAGAAGGCCTCTTTAACCTTGTTTGGAGCATCTGCAATTTCAGCTTCAGTCAAAACTGATAAAACGGGCACAAAGATGTCACTTTTAAAATCAAGCAGCAGGGCGTTAGACCATTCCTTAAATTCGTCATCAAAACAGCCACCAATAACCGAAGTATCAACGTATATACGTAACTTTTTCATACAGACTCCATTAACTCAATTATACCTGAAAACGGCATTTACTCACGCAACGCCGCTACGAACGCAAAGAAAAACAAAACCTGCCTCATCGTTCCCAAGCTCCAGCGTCCCGTCTGATACAACTGATTAAACAGGCAGCGCTGTTTCGCAACTTACACCCATAAACGGCTGATTGGAACGGCAAACAGCCCCTCGCCAAACGACACGGTTGCCTCTCCGTCATACAGCACCACACCTGCGGCAAAACGTTCAGAAACGGCCTCTTTCAACTTTCGCAGCCCCTTGAAATCGGCTGCGGTGACTGTGGCCGAGGCCTTTACCTCTACCCCTGCCAGACGCTGACCGCTGCCTTCAAGCACAATATCAACCTCAACACCGTCCTTGTCACGGAAATGGTAGAACGCCACCACTTCTTCATGCCAGCTTGCCTGACGGCGCAACTCCTGAAAGACAAAGGTTTCCAGAAGTTGTCCCAATCGCATCCGGTCGCTGGCCAGCGCTTCTGCATTAATTCCCAGTAGCGCACAGGCAACGCCGGTATCGCCCAGATGCAGTTTGGGGGTCTTGATCAGACGGCTTAGCCGGTTACTGTGCCAGGGGGGCAACTCCTCCAATAAAAACAACCGGGAGAGCAGCGTGACATATTCACGGATCGTTGGTCGGGTTAGCTGAAAAGGGGCGGCAAGATCAGCCACGTTGATCAGTCGTGCGGTCTGGCCGGCGGCAAGTGAAAGCAGCCGGGGCAGTGCATCCATGGCGCTGATCCGCGCCAGATGGCGGGCATCCCGCTGCACCAGTGCCTCGATATAATCGCGATACCAAGCCAGGCGGCGTCTTGCAGAGGAACGCAGTAAAGCAGATGGATAGCCGCCTGCAACAATCCGTTCGGCCAGTTCTTTGCCCAGCCTCGGGCGGCTTGCCCCCTTTAAGGCCCCATGAAACAGGGCGTCAAGAAAATCCGGGGTATTTTTTGAAAGTTCCGCCTGGGCCAGCGGATGCAGGCGGAGAATTTCAATCCTGCCTGCAAGGGAATCGGCTAGATCCGGCAGCAAAAGGACATTGGCCGAACCGGTCAGAATAAAGCGCCCTGGTACGCGGTCACGATCAACCGCCGCCTTGATGGAGGTAAACAGTTTGGGAACCCGCTGCACCTCGTCGAGAATCACCCTGCCAGGCAGGTCGGCAACAAAGCCGACCGGGTCTTCCGAAGCAGCAGCACAGAGTACGTCATCATCAAAGGTGTAATAGACATACCCCGCAGCGTCTCCCACGGTTCGCGCCAGCGTGGTCTTGCCGCACTGACGGGGACCATGCACCAGCACAACAGGAGTATCCGCCAGAGCCTCAAGCAGCCGTGGTTGGATACATCGTTGATACAGTGGGGTTGTTATCATGCGGATAAATGTAAATCAGTCAGCGTCCAATTGAAAGTTTTATATCCGTCTATATGAAAATTTTTTGGCAAGGTCACCCACGTAAACGGTATGCCTCATCGTTCCTACGTTCCTCCACCTTATCGTTCCCATGCTCACACACTTCATCGTTCCCACGCTCC
>CAXNJF010000014.1:0-13566 GCA_964202585.1 Trichlorobacter sp.
CGTGCCACGGTTTCCGGCAACAGGTTGACACCGGTACGACCCGGCACGTTGTACAGGATCTGTGGGATTTCAACCGCATCGGCAATGGCGGTATAGTGGAGATACAGCCCTTCCTGAGTTGGCTTGTTGTAATACGGAGTCACCAGCAGCACTCCGGCCACACCGATCTCTTTGGCCTCGCGGGTCAGATGGATAGCCTCGGCAGTTGAATTGGAACCGGTGCCGGCGATGACAGGTACGCGCCCTTTGGCCTGATCAAATACAATCTTGATGACGTTCAGATGTTCTTCATTATCCAGGGTTGACGATTCGCCGGTTGTTCCGCAGGCAACGATGGCATCGGTACCGTTTTCGATCTGGAAATCCACCAGCTCACGCAGTTTCTTCTCGTCCACCGCACCGTTATTAAATGGGGTTACGATAGCTACAATGCTTCCCTTGAACATGACTGCCTCCCCTATGCGTATACGCAATTAGTCTCTAATCAGCTGAAAACTGGAATATATAGTAAAAGTGGAATTTTTTAACATAGCCCATATCAAATGTCAAAACGTGTTTATACGATTAATGAATGCAATTAAAAGGCCGTAGTGGAAGTGATTGAACGGAAAATTGATCCGGGGCAGCAGTGCAAGCTCCGGCTCATCATCCTCAACCAGCAACGGTTCACTACAGACAATCCTTCCGCCGGGCAGGATCAATTCAGGAAACTCCTGCTCCAGCAGATCAAGATGCTCAGGCTGAAGCTCTTTGGTAAGCCGTACAATCACCAGATCATCATGGAAACGGATTGAATGATAGTTTTTGTAAAAGGTTTCAATCACTGCAGCAGCTTCATGTTCATCCTTGGTGATCGTAAAAATGGAAAAGTCCTCACCGGAGATCAAGCCCTTGGCCAACAGCTTTTCCTTGATAAAATCAAAGAACTGCTCCCAGAACCCCTCTTCGTCATCAATCAGCACCAGCGGCTTGGGGGACGTCTTGCCGGTCTGCACCAGGGTAAAGACCTCCATCGCCTCATCCAGCGTACCAAAACCACCGGGAAAGACCGCCACAGCATCAGCCTCTTTCACAAAGGCAACCTTACGATTGAAAAAATATTTGTAGGTCACCAGACGGGGAGTATTCCTCATGATCGGGTTGGCACTCTGCTCAAACGGCAGGCGGATATTAACGGCAAAGGAGTTATCGCTGCCGGCCCCTTCGTTGCCTGCATGCATAATACCGGGACCACCACCGGTGATAATCATCCAGTTATGCTCGGCCAGCAGGCGGCTGAACCGGATGCAGGTCTGATAAATCGGCTCTTCAGGCCGGGTACGTGCGGAACCGAATATGGTCACTTTTTTACGATCCCGGTACGGTCCAAAGACACGGGTAGTATAGCGCATCTCACGCAGGGTGCGGTTGATCAGCTTCAGATCCGGCAGGTAGCTGGTTTCCTGTCCAATTTTGAGCGACGAAATGACCAGCTCCCGTGCCAGGTGGGTATGGGTAATCCCGCCTGCAGCGACAATCAAGCGGTCAATCAATTTGTCAACTTCTTCATTGGTATGTGAAAAGCTTATCTCCATAGCACCCCCAACATAACGATCAGACTACATAATTAAGTAATGTACCCTAACACAGTTATAACATGCTGTAAACCGCCGGACCTTGGGAATCACAGCTTGATTTTCCCTGAAACGCTAGGTAGTATGCATCCGCTTATGAATCGTTATTTATAGATAGAAACGAGGAACTCTGCCCCATGCTGGACCTGATCAGAAAGAAAAAAGAATCGTTCATCATCAAAGCCGTTTTTGCCATTATCGTGTTGTCGTTTATCGGCACCATTTTCCTTGTCTGGGGTAAAGGCGAAGAAGGGATCGGCAGATCAGCCGGCTATGCTGCCAAAGTTGACCGGACCACCATCAGCCTTGACGCCTACCAGAATGCCTACCAGAACATGGCCGAGACCTACCGCCAGGTTTTTGGGGGAAACTTCACTCCTGAGCTTGAAAAGCAGCTCAATCTGCGCCAACTGGTTATTGATCGCCTGATCGACAGCACCCTGATCGAGAAAGCGGCCAAAAGCCAGGGAGTCTCTGTCAGCAAGGAGGAGATTTCCGCAGCAATCGCCTCCTCACCTGCTTTTCAGCAGAATGGCGCTTTTGATTTTGGCCTGTACCAGCAAATGCTGAAGCTGAACCGGATCACCCCCGAGTCTTATGAAGAATCAAAAAAACGGGAGCTTCTGATTGATAAAACCCGCAAGACCTTTATGGACAAGGTAACCATCAGCGACGATGAGGTCCTGAAGCAGTTTCACAAGGAGCAAGACCGGCTGGAACTGAGCTATGCTTCGTTCAGTGCTGCAGACGTCAGTGCCGAAGTGAAGCTGCCTGAAACAGATCTGCAGGACTACCTGACTAAAAATCCGGAAAAATTCAAGACGCCTGAAAAAGTTGCCCTTTCCTGGTTTGTGCTGGAAAACTCCGTCCAGACCGCGACGCAGCAGGTAAGCCAGGAAGAACAGGAAACCTTCTACCGTAAAAACATGGATCGCTACATAGACAAGGACAATGCCCCCATCCCTTATGAGCAGGTTAAAGAGCGGGTCAAGACAGACGCACAACGCCAGAAAGCGGCCAAGGCTCTCTACGAAAAGGCAGCAGATACACTATTCCAGAATATCAAGTCCGGTGACTTGGCACTGGTGGCTGGCAAGCTTGGCGCCAAGGTGCAGGAAACAGCGCTCTTCACCGCTGCTGCTGCCCCGGCGGCCCTTGCCGGTGAATCAAACCTGCTGAAAAAAGCCTTTGAGCTGAAACAAGGAGACCTTGGCGGCCCGATTGAAACAGCCAGAGGGATCTACATTTTCAAGGTAAAAGAAAAGAAAGCTGCTGAATTACCTCCCCTTGCCCAGGTTCGTACGACGGTTGAACAACAGGTCCGTGCCCTGAAAGCTGCCGAACTGGCAAAACAGAAGGCGGTTGAGGCCCAGAAGGCACTGGCGAGCGGCGGGGCCGGATTGAAGCTGCAGACAACTCCGCCATTCGGCTACAACACCAAGGGTGAGCTGCCCGGCATCGGCAGTTCACAGCCGTTGATGGAAAAGGTATTTGAACTGACCACTGCTGCAGCGACACCTTCCGAGCCGATGCTGGTTGGCAACCGCTGGTTTGCGGTACGCCTGAAGCAGCGCACTGCCGCCCCTCAGGGGGATTTTGCAGCTCGCAAGGATGAAATTAAAAAGCGGATGCTGCCCGCCAAACAGGAAGAGGCCCTGCGTAGCTGGCTGAAAGAGCTGCGCAGCAAGGCCAAGATTGTTATAAACCCGGCATTCACTGCCACTAACCAGTAAAGGAGACCTCCCATGTCCCAGACTGTCAAACAAACCGATTTCCCCGGCCTCAAACTGGTCAACCGTGGCAAGGTGCGCGATATTTATGACCTTGGCGATGCCCTGCTGATGGTTACTTCAGACCGGATCTCAGCCTTTGATGTGATCATGAACGAGCCGATCCCGGATAAGGGGGCTGTTTTAACCCAGATTTCAAAATTCTGGTTCAGTCAGATGGAAGACATTATCCCCAACCATATCATCTCCACCGATGTGGCTGACTATCCTGCTGCCTGTCAACCCTACGCCGACGTTCTGGCCGGACGCTCGATGCTGGTCAAGAAGGCAGAGCCGCTGGCTGCCGAGTGCATCGTGCGGGGGTATGTCTCCGGTTCCGGCTGGAAGGATTACAAGGCCACCGGCTCCATCTGCGGCATCAAGCTGCCTGAAGGGCTGAAGGAGTCCGACCGGCTGGCTGAGCCGATCTTTACCCCTTCCACCAAAGCAGAGCTGGGTACCCATGACGAAAACATCAGCTTTGAAGAGATGGTCAAGGTATGCGGCAAGGAGCTGGCTGAGCAAGCCCGTGAGGCTACCATCAAAATTTACTGCAGAGCCCGTGAAATAGCTGACCAGAAAGGGATCATCATTGCCGACACCAAGTTTGAGTTTGGCGTCTATGAAGGCAAACTGATCATTATTGATGAGTGCCTGACTCCCGATTCCAGCCGTTTCTGGCCAAAGGACCAGTATCAACCAGGCGGGCCTCAGCCCAGCTTTGACAAGCAGTTTTTACGTGACTATCTGGAAACCCTTGACTGGGGCAAAACCGCTCCTGCACCGCCTCTGCCTGATGCTATTGTGCAAAAAACCGGCGAAAAATATAAAGAAGCATTGTCCAGGCTGACGGGCATTTCCTTATAGTGTTCTAACATAACGTTTCTTTTACCGCCGGGACGTCCCGGCGGTAATTTTTTGTATAAAATTTGACCACACAAAAAAAATATGTATACTTTACGAAAGAATCTGTAGGTAAGGAGCTAGCTATGAAACTGGACGAGGTAAAAAAGATCGCGGCAGAACTTGGTATTAAAGCAGGTAAACTGCGCAAGGCGGACCTGATTCAGCAGATACAGCAGGCAGAGGGAAACGACCAATGCTATGCCACGGGAAAATCTGCCGTCTGTGGTCAGGAAGATTGCCTCTGGCGCGACGACTGCAATTAGTGCAGAAACCCGGGAAACGTTAAACGGCCCGTCAACAGATACTGACGGGCCGTTTGGCGTTTTTAAAAGGAATGCAGCTTTTACCCGGCGGACTGAACCTTCAGATGCCGCCCGACCTCTCTGTCCCGAACCGAAATATGCCGGATCAGCCAGTCCAGCAGCAGCTTGTTGGTATCCAGGACATGATCGATCTGCACAGAGCCATCGCTACGCATCCGCTCTTTCAACTCAGCTATACGGCCAATAAACGATTCATGCTCCCGGTGATGGTCTTCGTAACCGGGGAATCCGCTCTTCCGCTGCAACACCTCTTCATCTCCAAAATGGCTGACCACATACTCATCAAGAAAATGAAGCAGATGCAAAACTTCTTCACTACCCTTGCCCTGCTTGCAGGCGGTCAACAGCATATCAAAACGGGCCAGCAGCTCCTTATGTTGACTATCTATCTGCTCAACGCCGATCGCCAGATCATCACGCCATGAAATACCCATTCCTACGCCTCCCTGTTCTTACCACTCGTTTTTTTACTGTGAGACTTCTTCTTATGATGCTTTACGGTATCATCATTATCATCATCTTCAGAATGCATCCGTTCATGCATCTTTTTCAGGGTCTGGTTCACCTGATAATAGACCGTCCCTTTGGGGAATACCCCGTTCTTTCCCGGTATGCCGGCCGGTACTCCGGTCAGAATCTCGATCCCCTGCTCAATGGTCTCTATACTCCAGAGGTGGAAACGACCGGCAGCAATCGCTTCCACGACCTCCTCTTTCAGCATCAGATGCCGCTCATTGGTTTTGGGAATCAATACTCCCTGTTTCCCGGTCAATCCCTTGGCCTTACAGACCGTATAGAAACCTTCAATTTTATGATTCACGCCACCAATCGGCTGAATCTGACCACGCTGGTTAACGCTGCCGGTTACTGCCACCCCTTGCCTGATGGAAATGCCTGACAGTGCCGATAGCAGGGCGTACAGTTCCGTTGAAGAGGCGCTATCCCCTTCAACTCCATCGTAGTTTTGCTCAAAACAGATTGAGGCCGACAGCGAAAGTGGATGAGTCCGGGCAAACAGACCGCCCAGATAGCCGGTCAGAATCAAAACCCCCTTGTCGTGAATCGGGCCTGAAAGTTTTACTTCCCGCTCAACATTAATCATGCCAGCCTGCCCCAGCCAAGTCCGGGCGGTGATCCGCGATGGCCGGCCAAAGGTGTGATCTCCCAAAGAAATGACTGACAGTCCGTTAATCTGCCCCACCACCTCCCCTTCGGTATCCACCATGATGGTGCCGTCCTCAAACAGCTCCTGCATCCGTTCTTCAATCCGGTTGACCCGGTAGAGCTGTTCTTCCGCTGCCCGGCGGACATCGCTGCAGGTGATCACTTCGTGCCCGTCTCGCTCGGCCCAAAAACTTGCTTCGCGGACAAAATCGGCAATTTCCATAAAGCGGGAAGAGAGCTTCTGCTGATCTTCCACCATCCGGGCGGTATACTCAAGCAGGCAGGCCACACCGGCCCGGTCAAAGTGCAACAGTTTTTTGTCGCGACACAGCGTGGCAACAAACAGTGCATATTCATGCATCACTTCAGGCGTGCGCGAAACAGAGCTGTCAAACTCTGCCTTGACCTTGAAAAACTTGCGGTAATCAGGATCCTGATAATACAGCAGGTAGTAGATCCAGGGGGTACCTACCAGTACGATCTTGGCCTGCAGCGGTACAGATTCCGGCTTCAGCGAGACCATCGTCATGAAGCGGTACTGCTCCAGCACATCCTCAATCCTGATCTCGGCGGTACGGATACAACGTTTCAGGGAATCCCAGACAAACGGGTTAATCAGCACCTCGCGGGCATCAATCACCAGGTAGCCGCCGTTGGCACGGTGCAAAGCGCCTGACTTGATCATGGTAAAATCGGTGACCGCCACGCCGCCGTACTGCATGACATGCTCTATCCGGCCAAACAGGTTATTATAGGTGGGATTGGATTCAAAGACGATCGGCGCCCCCTCGGTTTCCTTGTTATCAACCAGCAGATTGACCTCATACCGTTCAAAACTGGGTTCCTGGCGGGGAATCTTCAGGCCGGGAATCTGGGGCTGGCTCGGTTGCGGCTTGAAGTCTTCAAGATTTTTAAGGATATCCTCCTGCACCGTCTCAAGATAGGTCAACACCTTCTCCAGGCCGGTGTATTTTTCACGCAAAGGGTCCAGACGGTGTCCCAGACAGGAAAGCCCCAACTCCCGGTCAGCCAGGGCCAACGCATCCTTGGTCGCTTTCTCGTTATCCCGCACCTGACGCAGCACGTCATTCAGCCGCTCGGTCAGAAGTTTGCCCTGCTCTTCAAGTGCTGTGCGTTCCTCATCCGTTAAGGCGTCATACTCTTCCTGGGTAAAGTTATGATCGTCCTTCTGAGGCACGATCACCAGTCCGGAAACCGTGCGTTGCAGCGCAAAGCCGTGCTGTTCGGATTCAGTCTCAAGAACCTCAAAAAGCTGATTACTTTCGGTCTGGTACTGGTCAAGAATCTCTGTCCGGCGGGACTCGTATTCCTTGCTTTCCAAAGCCTTGGGGATATCCTTTTTAAATGCCTCCACCAGCTCTTTCATATCGGCGGCAAGTACACTGCCACGCCCGGACGGTAAAGCGAGGGAGATCGGATTATCGGCATCCTTGAAATTATAGACATAGACCCAGTCATCCGGTGTCGGCTCATCCTTGGCTCGCTGACGCAAAAGATTACGGATGGTTGAGGTACGTCCGGTGCCGGTCTGACCGGAAATATAGAGGTTGAAACCGGTCTCTCTGACCCCCAGTCCGAATTCGATCGAACGCAGGGCGCGCTCCTGCCCCACTGCATCAACAAGATCGGGCAGGTCTGCGGTGGTGTCAAAATCGAACTGCTGCGGGTCACAGGTCCAGCGAAGCTTTTCTACCGACAGGCGACATTGATTATGAACGGGCATAGCCCCTCCTGTGTTTATTTCTGTATAATCCGGTTAACCTGACGCATGTACGCTAGCGCTGACCGGCAAGACAGACCTGATTACGTCCGCCGTTTTTTGCACGATACAGTGCTGCATCAGACGCCTTGATCACCTCTTCTGCAGTGGCGTAGCGGCCTCCTGACTCTGCAACCCCAATACTGACTGTTACCGATACATCCCTGCTTGCGTGGGGCTTTGTACGACTTCCCTGCCCTTTTGCATCATTTTTCGGGCGTTCATCGGAACGCAAGGCCATTTTGTACTCTTCGATCGATTTACGAAGTTTTTCAAGATGGGGTGCGGCATCCTTTGCCCCCTTGCCGGGAAAGATCACCGTAAACTCTTCCCCGCCATAGCGGAAAGAACGCCCACCACCCGATACCGCCATCAGGCGTCCGGCAACAACTTTCAAAACCTGATCACCCACATCATGACCGTAGGTGTCATTAAAGCGCTTGAAGTGATCCACATCAACCATGGCGATGGCGTAACGGCTCCCCAGCCCGCGTAGCAGCTCATTCAAGGCGCGGCGTGACGGCAGACCGGTCATATCATCACGAAAAGCCATGTTGTGCGAATCCTGAATAATAGCCAGCACCAGTATCAGGCTGGCAGCCCCGCTAAAAATGGTCATCACAAAGGGGACACTGGGCCAGATCAGCACGATACTGAACGCCGCAGCAACGCCGAACAACGCTCCTTCAATCGGAGCGGGTTGCTGCCAGACCCGCCAGAGTATGACGGCGGAAGCCAGCATCAAAAGGAGCAGACTCGATTGCGGTATCGGCAGATCTGAAAGAAACTTCGCCTGGAGCAGCGGACGGGTCAAGGCGATCCAGAGTGCCTGATTGACCTGCCACAGTGTCAGCCAGAGCAAGAGCAGCTGACTGCCGAGAAAGATCATGCGCATCCGGCAGGAATTACCGGAGATCCCTTTTTCCCGCATCAGAGCGATCATCAGCAGGTTAAAGGGGAGCAAAAATGCCAGCGCACGATAGACCAGCAGGGCCTGCGGCGTGTCCATCTCAGGCGTAAAATGCCGGCTGGCCAGGTAGTGCCCTGCCGTTGCAAGCAGTATCAGCAAACAAACCCTGCCACGCTTGAAATGCCAGGCAGACACAAACGCAACGGTTGCCAACAGATACGGTGTCAGATTCAGCAGCTCCTGATAGGTGGCTGACAGTTGTGACACCTTGGAAAACAACAGCCAGGACAACAGCAGGGTAATCAGTGGAAGAACAAGGGATGAAAGATTGCGTACCATGGCAAAAGGGAGATCAGGTCTGATCCGGCTGCGCCCTGAGCGATGCAACGGCCAACGCCACCGCGCGTTGCACCTGAGGGTCATCAGGCAGAGTAGCGGCCAAGCGGGTCAGATAGCACCGTTCCAGCAGCAGGCGTCTGGTTGTGGCAAAGTTAAGATCATACACCCAGGATATCTGAAGCAGCTTGAAGTCATTCAGTACACGGGCCTGGTCAAGCCTGACAATTGTGCCGCCTGCCAACGCTTCAAGACAGGCCGGGGTCACTTCCGGCAGATCAGGAAATCCCAAGCCCACTGCCGAAGCACGCTCTGCTTCAGGCAAGGTATAGTATTCAAGAAAAACACGCCAGATATCAAGTTTATCCGCATCACGAATCAAACGGATAAAGCGGTCTGTGGGAGAAGCAACCTGTTCCGGCAACGCCAGCAGGTTATGAAAGCGAACCGCTTCCTCAATCAGCAAGCGCTCCCCGCCAGACAACCTGTCCAGCACGTTCTCACTGCGGATAACCTCCAGCGACAGGCGGGCATGGTTGTCGGACTCGCTGTCACGAAAAGTCCGCCAGCGACGATACTGGGGGAAACGGCCAACATCGTGCAGCAAGGCGACGGTACGGGCAATCAGGCTCTCCGTCTCATCCAGCCCCTCCCCTCTTGCCAGCTCCTCCATACATGCCACAACCCGCAGGGTATGATCTTCCTTCAGGCGGATATTACGCAGTCCATCAGGATCCAGATCTCCAAACGTGGCCACATAGCAGGAAAACCACTCCTGAAAACCGCTGTAGTCGGAAGGCGTCATTACTCTTTGGACCCGGCATAGATTGAGGCGATACCAAAGGTTAGCGGTTGACAGCGTACATGCTTAAAACCGATATCAGCCATGGTTGCGCAGAATTCTTCACTGGAAGGGAATTCCAGCACCGAATCAGGCAGGTACTTGTAGGCATCATATTTTGAAAAAATACCGCCAATTACCGGCAGGATGGTACGGAAGTAAAAATGGTACAGCCAGCGAAACAGGGCAGAACGGGGGGTTGAAAACTCGAGGATCACCAGTCGGCCACCCGGCTTGATCACCCGCCAGAGTTCAGCCAGCCCAAGGCGGCGATCCACCACATTGCGGATACCAAAAGCGATCGTGACGGAATCAAACGTATCGGTGCCAAACGGCAGGTCTTCACAGGGGGCAACCTTGAAGTCAATCCGGTCGGCGTAGGGGGAAACTGCAATTTTTGCCTGTCCCAGGGCGACCATTTCCGGGCTGAAGTCAGCCCCGGTAATTTTGAGGGAAGATGGTGTAACCCGTGCAATCTCGAGCGCCACATCACCGGTTCCGGTGGCGACATCCAGCACGCGCCCCCCTTCCGGCGCCTTGATCAGTCTGACGGCAGTCTTGCGCCAGCGCTTGTCAATTCCAAAACTGAGCAGATGATTGAGAAAGTCATAGCGGGGAGCTATGGCGTCAAACATTTGCTGAATCTGCTCCCCTTTTTGCGATAGCCTGAACATTGTAATTAGGTATACCCTTCAAGGATGTTTGATGATATTAAAATACAAGGTTCTGCTATCTAGCACAATTCAGTACTCCATGCCAGCAGAAACGCCTTGTATCCCCTCTTTACGCCGCAGGAGAAGCCATTGACGGTACCTCAATTCAGACCACAGGATATCCTTGATATTCTGATTATGAGCATTCTGATCTACCAGCTCTATTCCTGGTTCCGTAACAGCCGCGCCATTCAGGTTCTGGCAGGACTCGGCACGGTCACGGCCATATACTTCATCACCCGCCAGACCGGCTTGCATATGACCAGCTGGGTTCTGCAGCAACTGAGTACCGTTATTATTGTGCTGATCGTTGTGGTGTTCCAGAATGAAATCCGCCAGACCCTCTACCGTTTCAGCAAACTCAGAGAACTGGTAAGGGGCGGTCGGGAACAGAACTGTTCCGTACCCGGTCTCATAGCCGAAGCAGCCTTTGACCTTGCCCAAGAACGCAGCGGCGCCATTATTGTCTTTCAACGGGCCGATTCGCTGGATGACCATCTGAGCAACGGGATCCCGCTGAATGCCCTGATTTCAATCCCCTTGCTGCGCAGTATTTTTCATGACGGTACACCGCTTCACGACGGAGCTGTATTGATCCGTGACGAGCGGGTCATACAGGCTGCCTGCCTGCTGCCCTTGTCCGACTCACTGCTGCTTCCCCAACAGTATGGCACCCGTCACCGGGCGGCCATAGGCCTTACGGAACGAACCGATGCGGTGGCCCTGGTGGTGTCTGAGGAACGTGGCGCCGTTTCGCTGGCAGAGCAAGGAAAACTTGTCAGCTTGCCAACCGCTGCAGAGCTTGAAAGTCGCCTGGAAACGCTGATGACCCCGGCAGGTCTGCAGCAGCAAAGTTCTTTACTCAAGCGCCTCTTCAGCAATCTCTTGCCAAAGACAGCCGTTGTGCTGGGAGTATCCATCATCTGGCTCCTGCTCTCCATCCGCCAGGGAGAAGTTGCAATCGTCCCGGTACCATTAACCTTCCACGGACTGCCCAACGGCATGACCCTGACCCGGGTTTCACCGGAAGAGGTTACCGTCCGCCTGCGGTCCACCTCAGGCCTGGTTCCATCACCGCGCCAGCTTGACCTGACCGCAGACCTGGATCTCGGCACTGTTCAGGAAGGACAGAACACGCTGCGGGTATCCCTGTCCCACGTCCGGGTACCTTCCGGAATGATCGTGATAGGGATTGAGCCAACCACGGTACGGATAATGGTGAAAAACAGCCAAAAGAGCAAATAGCGGCACATTTTTTGCTAAATCAGCCGACACAAGCAAAACTTGACAAAAACAACGTTCCGTTATATAGACCACAGCAATTAATTTCAAAACCTCAGGAAGGAGGACAGATGACACATCGCAAACGCTTGATACCGGCACTCTGCCTGCTGTTTTTAACTCTTCCCCTATCGGCCTTTGCCTCAAAGACCCATCAGGTACGCACCAAAGAGACACTCCCCGGCATCGCCCGCAAGTACAGTGTTTCAGTTGAAGAGCTCAAGACAGCAAACAATCTGAGCAGTACCCGTGTAAAAACAGGCACCACCCTTATCATCCCTTCCCATGCTGTAACACAGCAGGCTTTAATCGAAAATTGCAGCACGTACACGGTAGCAAAAGGGGACACGCTCCCCAAAATCGCAAAGAAAACCGGCAAGAAAATTGCTGATCTGCGCCGCATAAACAGCCTGAAGGGTAACAAAGTCAAGCAGGGACAGATTCTGGCACTGACAGAAACGGCAACCACCTGCGACCTGACCGCAGCCAGGCAATCACGCAGCAGTCGCCTGGAACTGATTAACTCGGATCTTTTGAATGAACAGGAATTCACCAGTACCCTGGCAGAACTCTCTGACATTGATACCGAAACTCCCGTTGACCTTGCAAAGAATCTTGAAGAGCGTACTGCCGCTTTTTCAACCCTGCAAAAGTCAGCTTACAGTTTTCTGGGGGCACGATACCGTTTTGGCGGTAGCAGCCGGTCTGCCCTTGACTGCTCAAGCTTTACACAACAGGTTTTCAGAGAGCAGAAAGTCAGCCTGCCCCGCACCGCCAGAGAGCAGTTCAGAATCGGCAACGAAGTCCCTCAGGGTGATTTACGCAGGGGTGACCTGGTTTTTTTCAGCACCTATGCAAAATTTCCATCCCACGTCGGCATTTATCTAGGTAACCGCAAGATGATTCACGCATCATCTGCCGAGCATCGGGTTGTTATCTCTTCCATGGATACCCCCTATTATCTTTCACGCTACCTCGGTGCCCGTCGGATTGACAAGGTAACTCCGGACACGATCAATATCAGTGAACTGATGCTGGGAATTGAAGAGGAGCAGGAAACTGAAGTTCTGGCAAATGATCATCTCGGACTGAATTTTACGGAAGCGTTTATCAAATAACCTGCGCTAACCAATGCAGACCTTTGCGGGCTCAGAACTGGAGCCCGTTTTTTTTGCCCGGTCTCCCGGGGGAGTGCTTGGCCAGTGCATACCCTGCTTGCCTACACAACACCATCTTCACGCCACCATCAGCTAGGAGCATTTGAAGCGCTGTTGCCGATCGGGCTTTGTTCGCTACACGCCCTGCTCCGTTCAAACAATCGTCCTGCAACACTGGCAAACCTGACCGGAATGCCGAAAAAAAAGATTATTGATCTGCTACTGCAGATCAAACCGGCTATTGCCGGACTTTCCCAGTGGACGCACAACCGGCACGCAACCATTGCCCTGGCTCAACTGATCAAACAGACCCTGCCAAACTGCACTGTTTTACTGGGGGGCGGTCATGCAACCCATCAGGCAGAACTGATCCTGCAACGCCACCCGGAGGTTGATCTGGTTGCCACCGGTGAGGCGGAACAAACCCTGCTGGAACTGCTTGATGCACTGCAGAACCATCTCCCCCTGGGTGAAATCCCCGGACTCGTGCTACGCAAGAACGGCATACCCCACCGTACTCGGTCCAGATCACCGCTACCTGTACTCGATGCTCTACCTTTTCCCTCCTCCTGGCTTCATGAAGCGCTCCATACAGATACTCGGCTACAGGCTGAATTTATCAGTAGTTCAAGGGGTTGTCCGGCATCCTGCAGCTTCTGTGCATCGCCAGTCTTTTGGGGGCGGCGTGTACGGGCGCGTTCTGCTGTATCAGTCGCTGATGAGATCCGCTCCATCCGTGACCGGTTTGGTCTGATCTATCTTTCTCTGCGTGA
>CAXNJF010000015.1:0-13450 GCA_964202585.1 Trichlorobacter sp.
CGCATGCCCACCATCATGGGACTGAAGCGTCGTGGTTTTACTCCGGCTGCGATCCGCAGCTTCTGTGACCGGATCGGGGTTGGGCGTAGTGATGCCTGGATCGGCTATGAGCTGCTGGAGGATTGTGTCAGAAATGACCTGAATGAATATGCCCAGCGGGCCATGGCGGTGTTGCACCCGATCAAGCTGATCATTGATAATTATCCCGAAGATCAGGTGGATCAGTTTGAGGTGGCAAACCATCCATCAAAACCTGAACTAGGTACACGCAAGCTACCGTTCTCAAAAGAGATCATTATTGATGCGGATGACTTTATGGAGAACCCGTCCAAGGGGTTCCATCGCCTGACGGTTGGCGGCGAAGTTAAGCTGAAATATGCCTACGTGGTTAAATGTACCGGTATGGTCAAGGATGAGCAGGGCAGGGTGGTTGAGCTGCATGCCGACTATGATCCGGGCTCCACCAATGGTCCAATGACCTCGGATGGCCGCAAGATCAAAGGGGTGATCCACTGGCTTTCAGCTCCTCATGCTGCAACCGTGGAAGCCCGTCTGTTTGACCGCCTGTTCAGTGATGCCAACCCTGATCGCGGTGGGGCTGATTACAAGCAGTTCCTGAACCCTGAATCTTTGCAGACCCTGCCGCAGTGCCGGGTTGAAGCATCCATGCTGGATGCAGCGCCTGGCCAGAGCTTCCAGTTTGAACGTCTGGGCTATTTCTGTGCTGACCAGAAAGATTCGCAGCCGGGTAAGCCGGTTTTTAACCGAGTTGTGACCCTGCGGGATACCTGGGGCGGAAAGAACTAGGCAATGGCATTTTCTCAAAATATTGCAGACGTTCGTCAGTCACAGCAGGACAAGATGCGGAGATGTTCTCCGTCTGAGCGACTGTTAATGGCCCTTGAGCTGTCGGATCTGTGTGTGCAACTGCATAGTGCTGGTAAACAGGCACTGAAAGAAACCGATGTTGCTGGAACAGCTCAAAAAAACTACTGAACTGCTGACAGGACTACAGTCGCAAGGTCTTATTTCAGGCTTTGCTCTTATCGGCGGTCTGGCGGTTTCAACCTGGTCAACCCCTCGGGCAACTATGGATATTGATCTGTTGTTGCTTGTTCAGCCTGAAGATCGTGTCCGTCTGGTTGATGCCTTGTGTGCAGCAGGCATTTCAGCAGAACTGTTTAAAGGCGGTTTTGATGATCCGGTGCCGTACCTGATCAGGGCTGAACGTCTTGATATTATTGTTGTGACCAGAAAACTTGAGTCTGAGGCGGTTAAGTCGAGTATTCAGATAGATCTGGCTGGCTGTGCTCTTCCCGTTGCGTCGCCTGAGTATTTGATCCTGTTAAAACTTCTGGCAGGTGGCCCCAAGAACCTTATGGACATTCGTGAACTACTTGCATCTGCACCTCTTGATAGACAGCGTTTGAAAGAACTGGCTAACCAGCACAGACTTGACAAGGCATTGGAAGCATTGCTTCAGAAATGAGTGATAAATCAATGGAAAATACAACGTACAAAACAGGTTTTGTCTCCATCATCGGCCGTCCCAATGTGGGCAAGTCCACTCTTCTGAACCGGATTCTGGGGGAGAAGATTGTGGCGGTCTCGGACAAGCCCCAGACCACCCGTAACGTGATCCGTGGCATCCTGTCCGATGAGACCAGCCAGATCGTGTTTGTGGACACCCCCGGCATCCACACCGCCCGTACCCGGATCAACCGGGCCATGGTGGATGCTGCTATGACCGTGGTAACCGGGATTGATCTGATGCTGCTGGTGATGGACGCCACCCAGAAGATTGAAGAAGCGTTCATCAAGGATATCTGTGGAAAGGCCGGAGCGCCGATCTACTTGGTCCTGAACAAGATTGATCAGGTCACTCCTAAAGAGAAGCTGTTCACCGTGATTGAAGGCTATACCCGCCTGTATGACTTCCCGGAGATTATCCCGATCTCGGCCCAAAGCGGCAGTAACATCGAGCGGTTGGTGGATCTGGTGCGGGAGCAGTTGCCGGAAGGGGAACCACTTTTCCCGGATGATATCCTGACCGACCTGCCGGAGAAGTTTATTGTGGCAGAACTGGTACGGGAGAAGGTTTTCCGGCTAACCAACCGTGAGGTGCCCTATGGCACCGCCGTGGTGGTGGAGGCGTTTGCCGAGCGGGAGAACGGGCTGATTGCCATTAATGCAATTATTATGGTTGAACGGGATTCCCACAAGGGGATCATCATCGGCAAAAAGGGCAGTATGCTCAAGAAGATCGGTGAGCAGGCCCGTCGTGATATAGAACGTCTGCTGGGTACCAAGGTATATCTGGAACTGTTTGTACAGGTGCAGGAACGCTGGACCGAGCGGACCGCCATGCTGAGAGAGTTGGGATACGAATGAAATCAATAGTAGCCATTGTAGGACGCCCCAATGTGGGCAAGTCAACCCTGTTCAACCGGATTGTGGGGGAGCGCAGGGCGATTGTGGATGATATGCCTGGTGTGACCCGTGACCGCAACTATGCGGTGGTGGAGCGCTACGACAAGCCGTTTATTCTGGTGGATACCGGCGGGTTTGAACCGGTGACAGAAGACCGGATGTTGCAGCAGATGCGGGAACAATCGCTGCTGGCCATGGAAGAGGCTGATGTCATCCTGTTTCTGATGGATGCCAAGCAGGGCTTGACCCCGGCAGATACCGAGGTTGCCTCCATGCTGCGCCGTGTGAAAAAACCTGTTTTTTACGTGGTTAACAAGGTGGATGGGGAAAAGATCGAGAACGAGGCAGCCGAGTTTTACGCCCTGGGTATCGATAACATGCATACCATCTCGGCGGCCCACAACCGGGGAATCCGGGATCTGCTGGATGAAATCATGGCGCTGTTACCGGAAAACCTGGCTCCGGAAGAGGATGAAATAACCAAGATTGCGGTGGTGGGGCGGCCAAACGTGGGTAAATCATCGCTGGTCAATTGTCTGCTGGGGTTTGAACGGGTGGTGGCCAACCCGACGCCGGGCACCACACGGGATTCGGTGGATACCTTTTTTAGCTGCAACAAGAAACGCTATTGCCTGATTGATACCGCCGGTATTCGCCGCAAGGGCAAGACCAGTCAGAAGCTTGAAAAATACAGCGTCGTTGATGCCCTGAAAAGCATCGAGCGTGCTGATGTGGCCTTGATCGTACTGAATGCGGAAGATGGCATTACCGAGCAGGATAAGCATATTGCCGGCTATGTCTATGAGGCGGGACGTGCCTGCGTGTTTGTGGTCAACAAGTGGGATACCCTGGAAAAAGACAACAAGACTGTTGGCAAGTTTGTGGAGCAGATCCAGTATGAGTTTAAATTTCTGGCCTTTGCTCCGATTGTGTTTGTTTCCGCCAAGACCGGCCAGCGGATTCATAAGGTGATGGAAGAGGCAGCCGAGGTGGCAGAGCAGTATGCCCGTCGGGTTACTACCTCTGAGCTTAACCGTGTTTTCAAGGAAGCGGTGGAGGCGCACCATGCGCCGCTGCATCACGCCCGTCGGGTCAAGTTTTACTTTGCCACCCAGGTGGCGGTCAAGCCGCCTACCTTTGCCATCTTCACCAATCAGCCGGATGGTGTTTTGACTCCGTATCAGCGCTTTCTTGGTAACCGTTTCCGGGATGCCTTCGGTTTCAAAGGCACGCCATTTCGCCTGCTGTTCCGTGGCAGAGAGCCCAAGCTTGCCAAAGGCAGGGAAAGAAAAACCACCAAACAGTGATATGGCTTTACTCATATCGCTCTGTAGTTTATCATTAACCCCTTATTTAACGTAGATATAGAGCAAGGAGAAACTGTCGTGCAGATGCAGAGCGGGCTGCATGGAAAACTGGAAGAGCTGGGGCTGGACGAAATCCTCCAGATTGTCGGGGTTAGTCGCCGTACCGGTATCCTGACCCTCAAGAGCCGTGGGCGGGAGGCTGTGCTGCAGTTTCGTGACGGCCTGTTAGTCAGAGTTACCTCCACCGGATTTCAGCAGAGTCTTGGAGAATTGCTGGTCCGTAATGGCTCTGCTACTCCAGAAATGGTGGAGCAGGCACTGGCAATCCAGCAGCAGGAACAGTTCCGTGAACGGATCGGCACGATTCTTCATCATCGTTTTAATGTTGATCTGCAACTGATAGAAACCACGGTCAGGGAACAGATCAGTAACGTCCTGATGACTCTTTTTGCCTGGTCTGAAGGAAGTTTTGACTGTTCTGCCCGTGAGGTTGAGACGGTTGATGCGGCCTATCTTGACCCGGTGCAACTGATCCTTGAACTGGGTGAGAACGCGCCTGACCTGCTGGTTGCAGAGGGGGTACGGCTGCAGAACGATCTGGGGGCTGATCAAGGACAGGAGCCGGTTAAGGAAACACTGCAACCACCTCTAGCGGTGATTGAGCCAGTACTTCCGTCACTGGTAATTGTTGATGATGACAGCGTTATGGCTGAGGCGGTGGCTGCCGGCCTGAAGCAGTGGTTTGATACAACGACGGTCAATCGTAGTGAAGAAGCTCTGGTCAAAGTTGATTCCCTGTATCGTACCTGCTCCTGTCCGGTGGTGCTGGTTGATCTGATTATGCCCAAAATGGATGGCACCGGAGTTTTAGGTGGGCTGGAACTGATCCATCTGCTGCATAAAAACTTCCGTACTATCACTATTATTGCCATATCTGACTTTCACCATGCCGATGCCGTACAGGAAATTTATGACCTGGGGTACCCCTGTTTTATCAAGCCGAGGCGTGGCGATATCAAGGGAGAGCAGTTTACTTCCTTTCTGAAACATCTGAAAGAGCACATGCGCCTGAACGGCTAGCTGTGGAAACAGACAGTTAATTAGAGGAGTTCCGTATTGTGAAGGTCTTCACCATTCTGATAGTTGATGATTCATCTGCCATGCGTTCCTTGCTGGTTTCAACCCTTGAAGTCCTGGGGCAGATCAACATTGTGCAGGCTCCCAATGGTTTTGAGGCCTTGCGTATGCTCCCCCGTGAGCAGATCGACCTTGTTCTGACTGATATCAACATGCCTGACATTAACGGCCTGGAACTGCTCAGTTTTATCCGTAATAACCCGATTTACAAAAATGTGCCGGTCGTTGTCATCTCCACCGAGGGAAGCCGTAAGGATATTGAAAAAGGGCTTACGCTTGGTGCTAATGAATACCTGGTCAAACCGTTCCAGCCTGAACAGTTGCTTGAAATTGTCAAAAGGTTTTTATGAGTTCTTCCCCCCTTCCTTCATCTGACGCAGCCCGGGATTTTCTGGCAGAAGCCGAGGAGGTTGTTGAGGAGCTGAGCACCCAGCTGGCGGATCTGGCTGATATGGCGGATAAAGGGGCCTGGGATCCTGACCTCCTGAACGCAATTTTCCGTGGAGCCCACTCATTGAAAGGGCTGGCGGGAATGTTCGGGTTTTCGATCATTGCCGAAGTTGCCCACCATGCTGAAAATCTTCTGGACTGGTTGCGGATGGGTAAGGTTTCTCTTACCGCTGCTGTGCTGGAACTGCTTTTTTCTTCTGCTGAACTGTTAACCTCCCTGCTGCATGCTTGCCATGACGGTACCCTTGACCAGCATCAAGCCGCTGCCGCTGCCCACGCAAGCGCTATTTCCGCCTGCCTGAACCCCTCACAACCGGTCGTTGAAGCCCCTTTGCTCGAACAGCTTGGCCTGTCTGACTCCTTGATGGGAGCCCTGACCGAGTATGAAGAACACCGTCTCAAGGAAAATTGTACCAAGGGTCGTCATATCTATGTGGTACATGCCTCATTTGACCTGACTACCTTTGATCAGGGGTTGTCGGAACTGACTGACATTCTGAAAGGGTGCGGTGAGGTGATCAGCACCCTGCCCAGTGTTGGCGAAAATCTTGAAACCAATATTGATTTCGATCTGCTGGTGGGAACTGAACGTAACGAGCAGGAGCTTACCGATCTTCTGAAGCACCTGGACGTTTCCATACTTGCTGCCGGTGGTGGTAATTCAGATCAACAGGCGGCTGCTTCAGCTGAAATATCACCGGTATTTCAACCGGGGGCCGTTGTGCCACTCGCTCCGGCTGCACCGGTTATTCCTGTCCAGTTGCCCAGTGCAGAGGCTTCTGCAGCAGTAACCCCTGATGATTCCTTTTCAGCCAAGAGCATGAGCCGTACCGTACGGGTGGATATCGGCAAGCTGGATGAGCTGATGAATATTGTGGGGGAACTGGTATTGGCCCATTCCTCCATCGCCTCCATCGCAAACCGGATGCGGGTGGAAGGGTTTTCTCGCATGGCCATTGATCTGGGTAAGGCTGCCAAGGGGCTGGAGCGGCGTCTGTCTGACCTGCAGAAAGGGGTCATGGATATCCGTATGATCCCGGTGGGGCAGCTGTACGAGAAAATGTCCCGCATCGTCCGGAAGATATCCCGTGAGCAGGGCAAGAAAATTGATCTCAAGATGTTTGGGGCTGAAACAGAGCTGGACAAGCTGATTGTGGAAGATATTGCCGATCCGTTGATGCATATCATCCGTAACGCCATCGACCACGGCATAGAATCGCCGGAACGCCGCCTTGCTGCAGGTAAGGATGAGCGGGGTGTTGTGCGCCTTTCCTCGTTCCAGAAGGGCAACCATGTCGTGATTGAGGTGCAGGACGACGGTGGCGGCATTGATCTTGAAAAAATCAAGAAGAAGGCGCTGTCCAGGGGGTTGGTGCAGGATGTGAACAGCCTGTCTGATCGCGAGGCGCTGGACCTGATCTTTCTGCCGGGATTTTCAACTGCCGACCAGATTACCGATGTTTCCGGGCGCGGTGTCGGGATGGATGTGGTGCGCAACAACATTGCCGCTGTGTCAGGCATGGTGGATATTGAGACCAGGCTTGGGCAGGGATCACGTTTCACCATTGTGCTGCCGATCACCCTGGCCATCATCAAGGCGCTGATTATCTTCTGCGCCGGTCGTACCTACGCCATACCGATCACCGCAGTGGTTGAGTCCATGATTCTGACCCCCCCGGACATAAAGACTGTGGAAGGGAAGGAAGTCATCAACCTTCGGGAACAGACCCTGCCGCTTTTAAGGCTGGAAAAACTGTTCCTGATTGACCGGGTCGGTATCTGTCCCGGCGATCAGTACGTGGTGGTGGTGGGAGCTGCTGAAAAACGGCTGGGGATTGTGGTGGATGACCTGCTGGGACAGCAGGATATTGTGATCAAGCCGCTGGGGGCCGCTTTCAAGTCTCTGCGCGGGATCTCCGGCGCTGCGGATCTTGGTGATCAAGGCACCATTCTGGTTATTGATGTGGGTGGCATTATCGCTGAGACCATGCGTACCGGCGGGGTATAGCGGTGTATAAGGAATACTTCGGGCTGAAGGAAAAACCGTTCGGCAAGACGCCGGATCCTCGTTTTCTGTTTCTTTCCAAAGGGCACGAAGAGGCGTTAGCCAGGCTGGAGTATGCGGTTGAGGATCGCGAGATCGCCCTCTTAACCGGCGAGGTAGGCTGCGGCAAGACCACGCTTTCACGGGCACTGATGGATCGTTGCGGTAGTGGACATCGTTTTATCCTGATCGTTCATCCCCGCATGGGGGCGCTTGAGTTTTTGCGTACACTGGCTCACGGGCTTGAGATTGAACAACCTTCCCGTAGCAAGGATGACCTGCTACGCCAGATCACCGGTACCCTCTACGATCTGTATCGGGCCGGTATCTGTCCGGTGCTGGTGATTGACGAAGCTCAGACTATTACTGAACTTGAAGTGTTTGACGAGATCCGTCTGCTTACCAATTACCAGATGGATGATCACAACCTGATCAGTGTGCTGATTATGGGGCAGCCGGAACTGCGTGAACTGCTCAGATATCAGCCGATGGAACCGCTCAGGCAGCGGATATCACTGCATTTTCATCTGCAACCGCTCTCGCTTGAGGAAATCATGGAGTATCTTGATTTCAGAATAACCGCTGCCGGTGGTAGTGCCGGCCTGTTTACTCCTGATGCGGTTCAGGCGATCTATGAACTCTCAGCCGGAATTCCCCGAAGGATCAATACGGTGGCAACCAACGCGCTGCTGGTTGGCTACGGCAATGATGCGGCGCTTATTGATGCTGCTGTCATACAGGAAGTTCGTGATGAGGTACTACTCTGATGGAATTGGCCAAGATTCGTACAAAATCCAGACAGGAGGCAGCCAGGGGCCAGGGCGGAACGACTCTGTCAGAATCTCTTCAATCCAGAACTGACAGTGAAGCGCCTCCGGCCTTGTCGTTAGCTGATGATCTGCCCGACGACCTGTTTGACCTGCCTGCAGGGCTGGTTTCTTTTCCTGGTCCGGCATCGGTCAGGCCGTCTGTGCCTGTCCCTCGTTTTGATCCGCTGACTAAAATTCTGGCGGGCAGATACCATGACCGTGTTGCTGCAGATGAAGCTGATGAGCTGTCTGGCAAACAGGCGCATACCGAGGCATCCGGGCTGGTCTATGAAGAGTTTCTCTGTTTTCGGTTGGGGGACGAGGAATACGGCATTAACATTATGGAGATCAAGGAGATCATCAAACCTCGCGAGCTGACCGAGGTGCCCCGAACCCCGGACTTTGTTGACGGGGTGCTTTCCCTGCGGGGGGTGATTGTGCCGGTATTTGCGATGCGCAAGCGTCTTGGAATGCAACCGGATCATGACAGTGGTCAGGAGCGGATTATCATTGTCCGCTGCGGTGAAGGACTACATGGTCTGCGGGTTGACCGGGTGACCGATGTGGTCAAGATTGCAGCAGGCGCCCGTGAAGCTACCCCCTCGGTACTTGAAGGTGTTGCCCGTGAATTTGTGTCCGGAATTGGCCGGACCGGAAACCGGATGGTGATTCTCCTGGATATCTGCAAGGTCGTTGATGCCACGCTTGGAGAGGTCTCTTAAATGGAAACCGATATTCAGGAACTGCAACTGGCTGGTTTTCTGATGGGTGATAATCTGTTTGCTATTGACATTATGCGGATCAAAGAGATTGTGATCCCCCAGAAGCTTGCCGGTTTCCCGCTGCAGAACAGCACCCTTGACGGTATGATCAACCTGAGGGGGCAGATCATTCCGGTCATGAATCTGCGTTTACGTTTTGGTATGCCGCCTCGTCCCGATGGACCGGGAAAGCTGATCATTGTTTCTGTGGCAGGTCGTCAGGTTGCTCTTGCCGTTGATGACCTTGATGAAGTGATAACCGTGCCGGTCAGGGATCTGACTTCACCGCCGGATATGGTTGAAGGGGTAGGGGCCGAATATCTGGTTGCTGTTTGTCTCTGCAATCAGCGGCTCTATCTGGTGCTTGATATTGACATGCTTTTTATGCAGTCAGGACAGCACCATCAGGGACTGATTCAGGAGGATTTTCTGCATGGTGACACCCGATAGTCATACCTTGTCTGCAGATCATGACGAAGAGGTCCGCTACCGCAGAGTTCAGGATCAGTGTCATGTTCCGCTTCAGAATAGCCGTGAGTTGCTCTTTGCCGCTCTTGGGGATGACAGCTGGCGTGTGCGCAAACAGGCGGTTGAGGTTTTGCTGGCAGCCCGGCCGGCTGAAGAGGATATCCATCTCCTGATCGGCCTGTTGCGGGATGAAGAAAATGCCGGGCTGCGTAATGCCACGGCAGAACTGCTGGTCAGGCTTGGCAGCCGGGTTGTGCCGGTACTGCTAGGCTATCTGCATGATCCTGATCACGACCTGCGTAAACTGGTGGTAGATGCCCTGGGCGCACTGGGCGGCGATGATGCTTTGCAAGGGCTGATCCAGGCTTTGTCTGATCCAGACAGTAACGTGGCGGCGGCAGCAGCAGAAGGATTGGGAGCGGCTGGAAATGCCCGATCGGTTCCTGATCTGGTGCGTCATCTGGAACAGAACCAGGAATCTTTTTTTCGCTTTAATGTGTTGGCGGCCCTGGGCAAAATCGGTGTTGCCGGCCCTCTGCCCAGGATTATCAGGCAGCTTGCCGGCCAGGATATCCTGCGTCGGGCGGTCTATGAGTGCCTGGGCAAAATCGGCGGGGATCTTGAAGCGGTTGAATTGCTGCTGGAGGGGACTCTGTCACAGCTTCCCAGCGTTCGCCAGGCTGCTGTCATCTCTTTGGCAAAGGTACTGCAGCAGCTTGATTCTGCAGAGCAGGAAGCTGCCAGAGTACGGTTACGTGCATTGGCTGATCAGGGGTTGATTGAGCAGTTGTCGATCTTGTTCAGCCTTGCAGATCCGGCCATGAGTGATGCGGTTGTTGTCATTTTGGGTTTGATGGCTGATCCACGGGGTGTCAGGCTGCTGTTTTGCGCACTGACCGATGAACGTCTGGCTGCGGCTGCTCAACAGGGGATCAACGCCTTGGGAAATCAGGCGGTCATGGCTGCCATCACCTTTTTCTCTGAAACGGACAAGCCTGCTGAACGTGCAGCTGTCTGTTCCTTTCTGGGGGGGCAGGGGGACAGGCAGGCAGTGGCAACCATCCGTAGTGGCCTGAATGACAGGTTCCCTGAAGTGCGTGCCGCTGCTGCATCCGCTGCAGCCAGGCTGGTTGATCCGGAACTGCCGTCACTGGTTGCCGGAATGCTGCATGATCAAGATGCTGCTGTACGTGATGCTGCACTCACGTCACTACGTCGTTATGCTGATAGCGCCCCCGGCCTGATTGCTGCTGCTGCCGATCAGATGGCGCATTCTTCTGCTCCTGAGCAACGTAAAGGGGCTGCCCTGCTCTTTGCTGCACTGCATGATGATGAACAGATTGCCTGTTTGCTGAAAGATGAGGATGCAACGGTTCGTGAGGCTGCAGCCCGTGCCGCTGGAAAGCTGAGCCACTCAAAGGCTTGTTCCCACCTGATAATGGCGCTGGTTGATGAAGAGCCTGATGTCCGCATTGCTGCAGCCGAAGCGTTGGGTGACTGCGGTGACGTAGCAGCTGTTGCGCCGCTTCGTTTGTCTCTCAAGGACAGTGATTGCTGGGTACAGGCCACGGCTTTGCGCAGTTTTGTGCAGCTTGCCGGAGAAGATGCCCTGCCGGATCTGTTGAGACTCTGGGAACAGGGGGATGAGGTGGTGCAGCTTGCCTGTCTGGAATCATTGGATCAACTTGGCTCAGCTGCTGGCTTGAAGGAGGTTTCCAGGGGGCTTGGTCAGCGTGACGGCGAGGTGCTGAAAAGCGCCATTATCCTGCTGAATCGCCACAATATCTCATTGCTGACCCCCTGGATGCATCATATTCTCTATCACCCTGATTGGGATGTGAGGATTACGGCGGTCAGGGCCTGTGGCGCTTTTTCTGAAGAAGAACGCACAAGACTGCTGCAGATGGCTCTTGACCGGGAAGTGCATGATCTGGTCAAGGCTGAAATCGTGGCACTGCTGGGTATGCATTGAATGTCTCCTTTTGAAACAGACCTACGGATGTCTGAAGAGGAGTTCCGGCTGCTGCGTGACCTGGTCTACAGTCATTGCGGCCTCTGGTTTGATGAGAAGAACTCCTATCTGCTGGAAAAACGTCTCAGTCGCCGTCTTGCAGTTCATCAGCTGAAATCATTTCGTGAATACTACCAGCTTCTGCGTTTCAACCGCAAACGTGAGCAGGAGCTGGAGGATATCATGGATCTCCTGACCACAAATGAAACCTATTTTTTCAGGGAAGAGTATCAGCTGAAAGCCTTTACTGACGAGATTGTTCCCGAGATCTGTGCTGCCAGGGGGGCAAAAGAGTTCAATCGTCGCATCAGGCTCTGGAGCGCGGGCTGTTCAACCGGTGAAGAACCGTACACGATAGCCATGCTGCTGCTTGAAATGGAGTGTCTGAAAGACTGGTCAATCGAAATTATCGGCACGGATATCAGCCAGCGGGTGTTACAACATGCCCGCCGTGGAATCTACGGGGCTTCAGCCTTCCGTGCCACCGATGATTATTTTCGTTCAAAATATTTTACGGAGCAGCCGGATGGCAGCTATCGGGTGATGGACCCGGTCAGGAAACTGGTCACCATCAGCCACCTGAACCTGCTGGACAGTACCAGAATGAAAATGCTGGGCAGTTTTGACCTGATTTTCTGCCGCAATGTGATTATCTACTTTGATCAGGCGGTAAAGAAAAAAGTGGTGGAATCGTTTTTTCAGGTACTGCGGGAGTCCGGCTACCTGTTGCTGGGACATTCAGAGTCATTGATGAATATCACCACCCTGTTCAGTTTGCGCCACTTTAAAAATGACATGGTCTATCAGAAACCGGCCGGTTCTGCAGGGAGGATCTGATGAAACCGATCAGGATACTGGTGGTGGATGACTCGGCCTTTAGCCGGCGCAGCATCAGCAAGATGCTGGAGGGGCTGCCGGGGGTTGAAGTGGCCGGCTATGCGGTGGATGGTGAAGAGGGGATCCGGCAGGTGATCGCCCTGAAGCCGGATCTGGTGACCCTTGATCTTGAAATGCCCCGCATGGATGGTTTTACCCTGCTGCGGATACTGAACAACCGCTTTAACCTGCCGGTACTGGTGATAAGCGCTCTGTCCGATGCTGACAAGGTCTTTAAAGCCCTTGAAATGGGGGCACTTGACTTTGTCGCCAAGCCGGTACAGGGTAACGCCCTTGAGCTGGGCAGTATTGAGCAGGATCTGAAGTGGAAAGTCAAGCAGGTGATGGTGAATCTGCTCAGTAAACAGGTCTGCTTGCCGGAACCAAAACCAGAAGCAGTAAAGATACGCAAGCCACTGCGGTCAGCCCGCAAGCAGCCGGTTGAACTGGTGGCTATCGCTTCATCAACGGGCGGCCCTCCTGCTTTGCAAGGGATCTTCAGCTCCTTTGACAAGAGCTATCCCTTTGGTATCGTGGTTGCCCAACATATGCCCCACGGCTTTACCCGTGCCTTTGCTGACCGCTTGAATCGCACGTCCCCTTTTACCGTGCGTGAAGCCTGCGATGGTGACAAGGTGGAACCGGGACTGGCGCTTATCGCTCCGGGCGGTTTTAATCTGGTGCTGGAAGAATCCAGGTCCACTGTCATAGCACGGGTTGTTCCACCTGACGCCAGCGACCGTTATGTTCCTTCTGCCGATGTTCTGTTTGCCTCCTGTGCACCGCTGTATGGCAACCGGCTGCTGGCGGTGGTTTTGACCGGTATGGGCAATGATGGCAGCAAAGGGGTGGTGGCCGTTAAAGAGCGAGGCGGCCAGGTTCTGGCTGAGTCTGAAGACAGCGCCGTGGTCTACGGCATGCCCCGCGAGGCGGTGGCAACCGGTTGCGTTGACCGGGTGGTGCCGTTGCCCGGAGTTTGTCAGGCAATACTTGAATCTGGCGGATATTAACCTTTAAAAAGCAGTTGCACGCAACGGCGCAACGACACAACGTTTAAAAACAAAGACTTATGAAGATTAGACCAATCACCCGAAAGGTGAAGCCACATTTTAAATAAGGTTTTGATTTTCTTTGCGTTCGTAGCGGCGTTGCGTGAG
>CAXNJF010000016.1:0-12240 GCA_964202585.1 Trichlorobacter sp.
AGGGGATCGGCCTGGTGGTCCGTTGTTTGGGGGGCAGCAGATCAAGTACGGTTCCCAGCGGGCAGATCCAGCCGCAGAAAAAACGGCCCAGCAGCAGGGTTGCCAGGGTCATTAGCAACGCAGGCAGCAGCAGCCAGGTCCAGGATTTGGCTGCCAGCAGATAACTGACCAGCACCAGCGGATCAGCCCGGAAAAACGAATTGACCGCAGCATTGATCTGGTCCTGGCCACGGTACTCGGTCTGTACAAACAACAGCAGAAAGAGCATCAGGAACAGCAGTTGAACTATACGGGCCGGGGGCAGCTTCACCAATCAGACCTTTACTACCTTGATACGATCCAGATTCATCTCACCCAGACCCCGCTTGCTGGCTGCCACCGTTACGGCAATATCCGCCGGTTTCATACCGAACAGCGTTGTGGCGTAGGCATCAGCAGCAACGATGTCGGTTGAGGCGATTACCTTGTTCAGCACCGTGACATCGGCCAGATTTCCCCCCTGGGGTCCGTGGGCGGTCAGGATGCGGGTGGCGTCAATGACGGTCAGGTGGCTCTTGAGCTTACTGTTCACATCGGCCAGGGCAACAGCCAGGTTGCGGTGGGTAAAGCCACGGTTGCCCCCCATTACCCCCATGATGTTCTTTAAGCCCAGAGTCAGCTTTGACAAACCATGATGCTTGGCCACCGGCAGGTTGATAAAGACGTTGGCCGAGAGCGCTTCATCGTATAGTTCCCATTCTTTCAGGAACTGGCCGTTAAGCGTGGTCATCTTGAACCGTTCCGGCTCAATCTGCTTGCACTCCACCCCCTTGATCCCTTTCAAGGCCTTTTCAATGCCGCTGTTAACGTAGCAGCGCCGAGGGTCATTACAGGTATAATCGAATACTTTAACCTTTTTGGCCCCGGCAGCCAGGCACTCCTCCACCACCGCCCGCACCACCAGCGGGTGAGAGTTGGCAGCCTGTTCCGGTGAACGGTCCCAGCCCATGTTCGGCTTGACCACCACCACATCTCCCGCTTTGACAAAGCGCTTCATCCCCCCCACAGCGTTGATCGCCTTACGGGTGATGGCCGGGTAATCCGTTCCTTCAGCCACCGCTACCAGCGATGTATTCTGCGCTGCCAGCAGTTCCTGCGCCAGAACCGGAGCGAGCACCGCTGCAGCTCCTGCCGTTTTGATAAAGGTTCGACGATCCATGGTTACCTCCACGCAGTTGAATAGTGCACGTATTGTTTCACACCAACCGAATCCAAACCTTAGATGTTACGCTGTACCAGTATCACAGAAATATTATCCCTGCCTCCTTTTGCATTGGCAGCATCAACAAGACTGGTGGCCAATGCATCCAGGTTGGAGGTGCCATCGGCAAGAATAGCTTCGATTTCAGCGTCTCTCAGCATATCAGTCAAACCGTCAGAACAGATCAGGAGCATATCTCCCTGAGTGATTTCTATAACGGCGAAGTCAGGGGACGGTGGATCACCGCACCCCAATGACCTGGTCAGGGCATGGAACTGTTTTTTGGGGATCTCACCGATCGGAACCCCTTTTGCAAGCAGCTGATCACCCACCGTATGGTCATGGGTCAGCTGTTTGAATTTATGACTTCCCATTTCAAGGAGCGGGTCCGGGTTGGCATAGTAGTCACGCTGAAACAGATAGCAGCGGCTGTCACCTGCATTTACGACATACGCGTGATTGTTCCGGACAACGGCAACAACAAGAGTCGTTCCCATCCTGGCCATGAAAGGGTCTGTTTGCGCTTTGGTGGAGATCTCCCAGTGTGCAGCGTGCAGCGCATGTATCATAAGCTCAAAATAGTCATCAACAGCAGTATGTGCGATGTTTGCCCGTACTACCGAATAAACGGTATCAACGGCAAGGGCGCTTGCCACTTCGCCGGCATTATGTCCGCCAATGCCGTCGGCAAGCAGATACACGCCAAGCGCGTCATCTGTTCGGATGCAATCTTCGTTATTCTTGCGGACAAGGCCGGGATGGGTAGCGCAGGCGGAAATCATGAACTGTATCTATCCTGTTTTTTACTGGCAATGCTGCTCATATATCACCTTCAGATAGGAATCTTTATCTGGTGCAAGCTTTTTGGCATAACTGAGTGCTGAAATCCTGGGCTCCACCTGCACGACAATGCCGTTAATAATAAATTTGTGGCTGACAAAATCTTTTTTCAGCCTTTTCTGAATATAGAGTGCTCCGGCTAATTCAGTCATTGGTAAAATCATAAGTGGAATAGTGGTTGTGTTCAGTGCATACATTCCAATGATATCCGTATCCCTTTTCATTACCTCTTTTAAGAGACCAAGCGCCTGGCTGGTCAGCTGATTCGTGATATCCGGCGTTATTTCAAGCACTGCCGTTGTCCAGGGATCCACAACTTTCTCATAGGAGATCAGCAGGGTTGAAAAGTGCGTATTATATCGTAAATGCAGCTTGATTTCGCGATTGATGAAAAAATTCGTGTTACTGGTATCATACACCCCCTCAGGAATTTCCAGAGAATGGGTTATGACTGAAGCAGCGCGCACCTGGGCTTTTTTAAAAATCTCGTCGAGGGACCCCGCTGAGTACCCTTTCCCTATCAAGTGGGATCGAATCTCTTCTGAGACACTGTAGCCATACTTTCCATTTTCAATAACCTGCTCAAAAATTGCCAGCACGGCCTCTTCATCCGGTTGCACCGAACTGCCGATGCTGCTTTTGACCCAGTCACCTTTCAGACTGGAAACGGTTTCCGTGAACTGACTTGCCAGATTCCGGGCAACGTCAGCAACGGTGTCCGGGCTGATTTTCTGGTTTTTTAAACGCTCCAGAATTTCCTGCTCGATCCGGGAAACAGCGGCCTTCAGCATCACGCCGCCACCGCTGGCTGAAACTTCAGGGGATTGCAATGCCAGGCTTCTGCTCACCTTTTCAATATAATCGCTTAAAACGGCGGACATCTGTTGATCATCAACGGCAACGCCGCCATTTTTAATTTCAGAGGCCAGCACGATAAGTCTGGCCGCTTCTTCGGGGGCATCCTTAATCCCATCAACCAGCTCGTTAAAGGTGAGTCCGATCAGGTCTGACGCCTCAACCATGACCTGCATCAACTCGTCACTGGCAAGCTCCTTACTCAGTTCCTTCACCAGCAAAAGATAATCAGCGGGAGACATCCCTTCGGCAAAGAGGCCGTCTTTCAGCTGAGGCAGCAAATATTTCAGCTCTTTAATATCAGGAAGCATTCTCCGGATAATCTGTGCCAGCCTCTTGACGGAAATGGTTTTATCGTTGCGGTACTCCTCCTTGATCAGCCGAACGATAACCTGGTAACTCAATTGATTTATTTCGTTAATGGCACGTTCATCAGCAGCAGCAATTGCTCCGGTCTCCTGCTGAATCCGGGCATGCTCAAGAATATTCTCCTTAAGCTTGTAGACGGATTCAAGCATTTCAGCCGGTGAGAGCGGGGTATCATCTTCCGGCTCCAGCGATACATTAAGCTGTCTGTTCATTGTTTTTATCTGGGTTGAAATGAATGAATCGTATTCTTCACGGGAGAGGCTGGAGGCGTCAGCGCCAGCTGATCCGTACACTGAAGTGCCGAGCGACAGGATGTCAGCAAGTCCGGAGCGGATGTCACCAGGGACAGACTGTCCGTCATTCCCTTTGTTCAGAGCCTGCAGATTGCCCAGCAGCTGGGTTTCGGAAAGGAGTTCCTTGTTGACGATAGCTTCGTCAACGGTGACCTTCTGGTACACAACGTAGTTTATCCGCACCCCTGAAATATTGTTATTTCTGAGGTGGTTCTGCATTGTTTCCACATCCTTGAAATCTGCCAGGGAGCCAAACATGTAAAACAGGGCCTGGATCCCCTCCAGGACAGCATCTTTGTCAAAAGTAACGGATTGCACACCTGCCTTGGTAAGACGACTGCAAATACGCGCAACACTTACCAGTTTGTCCACACAATGATTTTCAAGATACACCGAACCTCTCTCAACACTGACGGTGAGAATGCCGGCAGCATCCAGTGCCGGCACCAGCATATTGAAAAAGTTTACAGAACTATCTTTCGTTGTCTGGTGTTCTCCCCCAAACATGAATGCGTTGTTGAATGCCAGATTAAAGGTTCTGGCAATCTGTAATGCCTGTTTTAAATCAATTGCAGTATCTGACATATTTCGTGACGTCCCCGTATTCAGCTGGTCAGACAGATGCGAGCAGACTCCGCTTGCGAGCATATATTTCAAGCTGGTCTTTGAATGCAAGGCAATCGTCAAAACGATTCTCGGCGAGTGGAGCCATTGCCTTAAGAATTATCGCCTCAAGTTCACTGTCGATAGACGGGTTCAGCTCGGAAGGTCGTGCAGTAAAAAAGGTGTCCGGCGCTGTTCTCTTCCGCTTGATCATATCAGTTGGCGGTTCAGTATGTATCGGTAACCTGCCTGCCGTCATTTCCATAAGTATAACACCAACTGAATAAATATCAGTCCGGCCATCAGTTGCGGAGAGGGATGCCTGTTCCGGAGACATGTACAAGGGGGTGCCGAACAGCATAGGCTCCGAACTGTATTCGGCCCAGATGGTTCGGGCTATTCCGAAATCTGCCACAACGGGACGTTTGAACCGGTCATCAACAAGAATATTTGCCGGCTTGATGTCCTGGTGAAAAACACCCTCGTCATGTGCGTAGCCGAGGGCATCCAGAACCTGGCTGATATACCGGATTGTTTCATGCAGGGGCAGGATACGTTTGGTCGGAACAGGATGCTTGCGTGCCTTGACAATAATGGTTCTCAAGTCCTGGCCAACAACAAGTTGCATAACCTGAAAAAAAAAGTCATCGGTTTCGCCCATCTCATACACCGGCACAATATTGGGATGGCTGAGTATTCCGACTGTTTCAGCCTCATCACGAAACATCTTCTGTGCTCTTGCGCTGCTTGCGAGTGATTTGGGAAGTATTTTGACGGCAACCTGGCGTTTGAGCGTCGCCTGATATCCGATAAAGACAGCCCCCATCGCCCCTTTTCCCTGTAATTTAACCAGAGTCACCGTGCCGATGGTTGTGCCGATATAGCTTGAAAAATCGATTGAAGAGATAGTTGCCATAGCGTGATCTCCTGCTATAATGCTCAGTGACAAACAGTAGCAAGTTTATGGAACGCGGTAAATATTAAAAGCATATGTATCCTGCAACTCAAAGGAATGCCTGCTATGCGCCAGCCTGTAAAACAAACAAGTCAGAGCTGTCTTCAGTTCTGTCAGCAGAAAGTTCTCTGCGATAACGAACCCTTTTCCCAGGATCAGTTACGCCGCATCCTGGATAGTGTCTACACGGATCGTGCCCCGTTTACCGGCTATCTGCAATTTGCCAGCGAAGATTGTTCGCAACTTTTTCTCTTCTTCTTTAAGGGCAGTCCCTATGCTGCCGGTCGATATACTGTGGGTAAACCGGCTATCTACACTATCCAGGAGCTTGCCCGGCAGCTGGTCAAGTCTGATAAAACGTCTTTATCTGTAACAGTGTGTGAGACAGACCCGGTTTTGCTGAAAAGCATGTTGCTCTTTCTGCAGAAAGAACCTGCCATAAAAGCGCCAACCTCGTTGATTGATTTTGAATATATTGTGCAGCAGATTGGCGAGGTCGGTGAACATGCCATGATAGCTCTCAGTCGGGACAACAAATACAATTATTATTTTTTCAAAAATGGAAAATGTGCTCAGGTTCACTATGCTGACAGTGCATTTGTGCGGCCCGAAGAGATGACCCTCGATGATGAAATGCTTCTGTATGCTTTCCAGCCAGGAGAGGAAATTCAGGCCTGTATTTATCGCGATATGAATACAATCGTAGCTGAGGATTCAAGCCAGTATGACAAAAACTCGCTGTATGAACTGCTTACGGTGGGATACCTGAAAAACAAGCGTAAAAGTGATCAGGAGCCGTCACCAAAAGCTGCAGTCAACGATGCTGAAGCTCTGGTCAAGCCTCCTGATCAAGAACCAAAGCTTTCACGTGTCGTCCTTTCCATCGAGTCAGGACCTCTGACGGGATCACAATTTACGGTAACACTTCCTTGTATAATCGGACGTAAGGAATGTGATCTGGTACTGGATGATCGCCTGGTTTCACGCCGGCACGCAGAGCTTAAATTTATTCAAGGCACTGTTGTTATTGAGGACCTTGAAAGTAAAAATGGCACCAGGGTTAATGGTGAAAAAATCACCAGTCGTCAGCTAGCGCCAAACGATCTCATCTCTATCGGGCCGATCAACCTGAGAATCTTGCCGGAGCAGCTATAAACGACGTTTTTGTTCCAGGGCGACAGCCTCTGTTATTCAGGTAGCTTAGTGGGGAACTGAATGTATTTACCGGATGCCATTACACCACTTTGTCTTGAGGGAAAAACCAAGGATGGCAGCCACCTGGTCGTTGTTATCGATCATTCTCCGTTCAACATTGGCCGGAGGGAAGGATCAGGTCTCTTTCTGGCTTCAGACGGGATTTCCCGGCACCATGCTGAAATTGTCAAGGCCGCTGACGGATGGCTGCTCAAGGATTGCGGTAGCACCAACGGTACGTATGTCAATGGAAAGCGGTTAACCGGCAACCACCTCCTCCGGAAAGGAGATTCCCTGAAATTTGCCGATGTCAGGTTTGATGTCATTGAGTTTGTTGAAGAAGATGACTGTACCCAGATTATCAATCCTTATGCTGATCAGTTAGAACAATTGCTCTCTCAGAAGGCTGTCAATCCTCATTTTCAACCGCTGATCTCGTTTTCTGACGGTACGTTGATCGGATATGAGATCCTTGGCAGGATAAACTTTGATGGGCTGCCAAACAATCCCCTTCTGTTGTTTGAAATAGCCGGTATGCTCGACAGACAGGTTGAGCTAAGCGAACTTTTCAGGGATGCAGCTCTCGAAAATGCTGCAAACAGCGGAGTAACAGAGCTGGTTCTGTTTAACGCATTACCTGAGGAAATGAATCTTGGCACCCTTCGGCCTTCACTTCGTGCTCTGCGACACTTATATCCCGACCTGAAACTGGGGATGGAACTTCATGAAAACGCAGTTACCAATGCTGCCTTTATGAAAGGTCTGAGAGAGTTGCTGAAAGATCTTGAAATACAGCTTGTCTATGATGATTTTGGCGCCGGTCAGTCCCGGCTGATTGAATTGCTTGACTTCGTGCCTGACATTATCAAGTTTGACATTGCGTTGATTAAGAACATCCATACCCGTTCCGAAGCTTCCCGATCCATTGTGGAAACGCTTGTTAAAATGGCCTGTAATGCCGGAATCCGTACTTTGGCTGAAGGAGTCGAAACGATGGAGGAGGCTGCGGTGTGCCGTGCGATCGGCTTCGAGTTGGGCCAGGGGTTTTATCTCGGCAGACCGGCTCCACTACAGAGTCCAGCTCTGACCTTGCAACTGCAATGACCCCAAAAACGGCAGTTACTCACGCAAAGACGCTACGAACGCAACGAAAAACAAAAACTTACAGAACAGGATCACTTAACCCAATCGGTGGCATGAAAAACAATAATAACCTTCTGATTTCAAACGCAAAAAAACGCCGCATGATTTGAGCCGAACTGCGGTGGGTCGCGCCTGATGATGGCGCTAATCTCAGGCGGGCGGGTAAACTCCTGACGCAAAAAACGTCGTACCTCTCCCCTGCCCCAGCCTTTGGGATGCCGAAAACCGGTGTAGAGCGAAAGATCACCCTCGTAGAACAGTTCCGTTTCGTACTCACGCACCTCATCACCAAACAGCGGCATATTGAAAATGGCCAGATTCAGAAAGGTTATAGCTGTATGGTGTTGCTGCACAAATGCCAGGGTACGTTGTGCCGCTTCACGGTTCTCGGCTGGTGTGCCGAACAGCAGATAGCCATAAACCATGATCCCCGCATCCTGCAGGTTCTCCAGAATCCTGCCGGCCATACCCAGCTCAATCCCCTTGTGCAGACGATCCAGCACTGCCTGATCCCCTGATTCAATCCCCAGCTTCAACATCACACAGCCCGCTTGTCGCAGCGCCTGACAAAAGCCGGGATCAGCCAGTTGCGTTTCAAAACGGACAAAACCATACCAGGGAGCGCCTGGTGGATGCTCAATCAGTCCCTGCAACAGGGCCGGACTGAGGGCATTATCCAGTAGATGTAGTAATGTTGGCTGATACTGCTGCACCAACTGCTGCAGTTCAGCCAGTACCAGTGAGGTTGGCAGGGGAAGGTAACGGTTGCCTTCAGCCCGTTCCGGGCAGAAGGAGCAACGGTTCCACCAACAGCCGGAGGCGGTGCTGTAGGGCAGGATCAGGCCGGGGGAGAGATAATCGGCAAGGTGAAGCTGGTCATAGCAGGGCAGCGCAGGTTGCAACGGCTCGGCCTGTCCCAGCAGATCCAGCAGCGGCCCTTCACCGGGGCCGCTGATCAGATGGTCAATCAGCCCGCCAAACGGGTTCTGCCAGTCTGGTCGTGACAGCCAGGAGGTCACCAGGCCGCCGCCGGCTACAATCCGTATGGCCGGGTAGTGTTGACGGATCAGACCGATCAAAGCAAAGCTGCAGAGCGCCTGACTCAGGTAGGTAATGGAGATGCCAACGGTACTGATGCCATCCAGCAGCTTTGGCAGGTAGTGATCAAAGAAAGGAAAAAACGGGTTTGACCCGGGCATGGCTGCTGCTGCCAGCAGATCGCTACTGCGAACCGGAGAGAGGCCAGCCTGCCGGTAATCAGCCAGCCCGATCTCCGCTTGATACGATCTGCCCGCCATCAGCAGCAACCGGTTCAGGTCATTGACTGCACTGCTGTACCGACCGGGGCTGGTATAGGTAGCAGGTTTCCGCAGGGTTGAAAGATGCTTGTCTTTGCTGCGCCAGGCCCGGCTGGTCCAGGTATCTTCTGCAGTGGGAGCTTGTTGCAGCAGCCAAAGCTGACCTTCCAGATTGGCGTCCCAGAGCTTGCAAGGGATTCCATGAGCCTGAAGCGCACCGGCCAGCCGGGCGATCCCGGCCGGTGGCTCACAGGCTTTGGCAATGGGAGGGAAGATCAGCAGCATCTAATCATCAGGTTCATTGCTTGCCTTCCTCTGCCTCTATTTCAATCCGCTTCGCTTGCAGTGCCACAAAATGGTCAAAATCGCTTTTAAACAGCCTATCCTGGACGATGCGGTATTTCTCGAATTCGGTTTCAGCATGGAGTTTGGCGATTTCAGCCGTCACTTTGCCTGCATCTTTCAACAGCCCATAATCAAAAAGCCGGATAAAGCTATTAAGGCGCGTTTCCCAGTCTTCCATGGTTAACGGAATGTGGCGCATGGCCATGTTCTCGGCAAAATCCAGATAGGCCGATACCATACGTTCCAACTGCTCCAGCTCAGATTCCGAAAGGTAGTTCTTCGCCACGGAAACATCGTACTTCTGAATCTTGCCGTCTGGGGCATCTTTCCAGGTGGTTAGCCCCATACACCGTTTTTCCGCATCGGCGCGCTGGACGATGAGTTCTGCTGCCGTGTGGCCGTGAATGGCGAAGTGCATCTTGTTCTGCACACTTGCGAAGAACCGCTTGGTAGAAGCGGCGTCGCGGTCATAATCCAGGGCTGTGGTGTAGAGATCAGTGATCTTCTGGTAAAATTTGCGTTCGGACATCCGTATCTCGCGGATGCGCTGAAGTTGCTCCTCGAAATACTTCGTGGTCAATACACTGCCGGATTTCAGCCGCTCGTCGTCCATGACGTAGGCCTTGATGGCAAACTCTGACACCACGTCGGTGGCCCACTTACGGAACTGTACGGCGCGCTCGCTATTCACCTTGTAGCCCACGGCAATGATGGCTTTCAGGTTGTAGTGCATCGTGTTGTAGGTTTTACCGTCGGCAGCAGTTATCCGGAAATTCCGGATAACTGAATCTACCAGTAGCTCACTGTCTGCAAAGATCTTCTTCAAGTGTTCATTAACGGTGCGCACATTCACATCATAGAGCATGCCCATCATTTTCTGGCTAAGCCATACATTTTCGTCTGCATATATGGCCTCAACACCTCCTTCTCCGTTGGCGGCTACGAAGGTCAGATATTCGGCTGCCGATGAACGGGTGATGGAGACTTCCTTTTTAGACTTCTTTCTGCTCATCCGTTTTCTCCCTCCAACTCCGCTACGATGGCATCCATCACTACCACCTGCCGAAAGGTCACCATCCCTTCGGCCACGGCAAACTGCAGAAACTCCAGCGCTTCATCCGCCGGAATCCGCAGTTTGGCAGCAATCTGGCCGCCTGACCGTTTACCGTCAAGCTCTTCCAGCAGGCGATAGTACGGCTTGATCAGTGATTCTGTGCAGACTTCGCCGTGGGCCGGGTAGATGGCGGCCCAGGAGCCGGCCTGTTTCAGCTGTTTTGCAATCCAGGGCAGATCCGGTTCACCACTCTCAAGAAGATCCAGAATCTCATAATGAAACATTTGCAGGGTCAGTGATGAAGCTCGCTGAAGCGGCAGGGCCAGCAGGTCAAGTTTTAGTAACGCATCATCATCCGGGGGCAGTGGCGGCACTGCCATCAGAGCCACACCATACGCGTAATGGTAATCCACGCAATCAAGAGCAGCCGGGAGCAGCTTCTGTGCCTTCCGCTCCACAAACAGCGCGGTCAAAAATGCACGCTGCAACGTACAGATTTCAACATCCTCAAACTCTGCCTCATCAAACTCCCGCTTCAACCGGACCAGCAGCCACTGAGCAAACCGCTCCAACAGCTCCACCGGCTGCAGCTTTAACCCCCGCGCCACGCCGTTAAACCAGGCTACCGCTTTGCCACGGCTGTAAAAAATATCACTGGCAGCCCCCAGACGCCGGGCCTGCTGCATGTCTGCCAGTGGAAAGGTTGAGGACTCCAGCAACGTATAGGGGGGGGCGGCCAGATGCCGCATCCCGATACCGGCTGCTTTCATGGCGACCAGTGTGCCGGGCAGCACCGCCAGAGGAAAAATATCAAGATGGTTGGGATACAGCGACAGGGCGAAGTTCAATCCTTCTTTAAACTTTTCCAGGGTATCGCCCGGCAGGCCGTAGATCAGGTCAAATCCGAAGGTTGCGCCGGAGTTATTCAGGAGCATCACCTTGGCGCTGAACTCATCCCGGTTAAATTTACGCCCTACACCGCCTGCTACCTCAGGATCAGCGCTCTGCAGGCCGATCTGCAGGGAGCAGGTCAACTGGGCAAACAGTTCTGCCTGCTCTTTATCCAGCAGCTCGTGGCGTACCTCAAAGTGAAAATGAACATCAGGCGCTTTATCCCGGATCAGGCGCAGCAGTGCTTTAGCCCGTTTTTTATCGGTGTTGAAGGTGGAATCAAGGGCAAAGATCTGGGAGGCTCCCCGTGCCACCAGATAATCAAGCTCCTGCTCCAGCCGTTCCAGCGGATAACGCCGCACCTTGCGGTCGCCCATACCGTCGTAGCAGAACTCGCAGGCAAAGGAACACCCTCGTGAAAGCTGCCAGACCATACCGTTTTCAATATGCCGATCCAGCAGCCCGGCCAGATAGGGGGAGGGCAAGCTGGCGAGGTCTTCGATCTGCGGACGGGGGATCACCTGCAGCTCACCATCCACCAGCTGTGCCGTACCGGGCAGGCAACGCAGTGAGACGTCTTCAACGTAGCGGCTAACCAGTTCTGCCAGAGTCAGCTCTCCTTCCCCCACCACCAGCAGATCAAAGGGGGCCTCAGCCAGCAATCTGGCCGGGTCAGCGGTGGCCTCGGGACCACCGGCAATCAGCAGCAGACCGGGACATGACTGACGTAATCGTGTGGCCAGTTCACAACATTCCAGCCGGTTCCAGACATAGACCGGCAGGCCGACCATATCCGGTTGCTGCTGCAGAATTGCCTGAACGAGCTGCTCCAGTGGAGTGCCGCAGAAAAATTCGGTTGTCGTGATGGTTGTCCTGTGTTGCAGTTCGGGCTGCAGATCAAGGAAAGCCTGTAAAAAGGCTGCTGCCAGCGGTACTGCCTGGGCTGATGGCATGGCATGAAGGGTAACAAGGTGTAGGTGCATAGTGATGACATATACACGAAACAGAAAAAAAGCTCCAGCACTCCACTACCTTTCACACCCCTGAAACCGCTGTTAATTCAATTGATGTTTTACGTAAATTTCTTTATTGTTTCGAAACGCAAAAAAATCGCCAAGGACAACGTGATGCCTCTGCTTGACCATCCTATCTTCGTTATC
>CAXNJF010000017.1:0-11940 GCA_964202585.1 Trichlorobacter sp.
GGTACCATTTTGCAAGGTGTCTTCCGCAACCCGCTGGCTGATCCATACGTGCTGGGCACCTCCAGCGGCGCTGCTCTGGCAGCCGCCTTCGGCCTTTTGGCCACCCAGGGGACGACCGTCTGGCTGGTACCTGCCCTGGCTCTGGCCGGGGCTTTGGCAACCAGTGCCGTGGTGGTTTCTCTGGGGCGGGATGCCTGGGGAGTACGGGCAGAACGCTTGCTGCTTGCCGGGGTAGGAATCGGGTTCTTTCTGTCTGCCATCCTGATGCTGGTCATGTCCCTGGCCCAGGCTGACGGGGTCAAACGAGCCCTGCTCTGGATGGCCGGAGACCTGGCCGGGGCTGACTGGTCAGTGGTTCCGGTGGCCAGCGTCCTGATGTTAATAGGTTTTTTACTGGCTATAGGCCGGCGGCGGGGGCTGAATGCTCTGGCCCTTGGTGATGAAGTGGCCTTTGGTCTGGGACTGGAACCGGGCAGGGAACGAGCCCTGCTGGTCTTGGCAGCCTCGCTCCTCACCGCTGCTGCGGTTGCTCTGGGTGGCATTGTCGGCTTTGTGGGCTTGATGGTACCCCACGCCGTGCGGGCTCTGGTGGGGGCCGATGCCCGGCGGGTCTTGCCGTTGTCTGCCCTCGGGGGCGGCATGCTGCTCTGTCTGGCTGATACCGTGGGGCGTAGTGCGCTGCCTCCTGTGGAAATCCCTGCCGGTGTGGTCACGGCCCTGATCGGTGCCCCCTGGTTTCTGATCATGCTACGCCGGGCAACCAATGGAGGTATGCGATGAGCAGCCTCAGGTTTGATCAGGTCTGTTTCAGCTACGGTACCGCCCCCTGCGTGGTGCAGTTTTCCTGCAATCTGGCCAAGGGAGAGCTGGTGGGGCTGATCGGTGCTAACGGCTCCGGTAAATCCACCCTGTTGCGCCTGGGTGCTGGTCTGTTAACCCCCACGGTCGGACAGGTGGAGCTTGATGGCAAACCGGTCCGTTCCTGGCAAGGTGAAGAACGGGCGTCTCGACTGGGCTACCTGCCTCAGTCCATTGAAGCGCCGTTACCGTTTCGGGTGGGTGAACTGGTGGAGATGGGCCGCGCTGCTGCCCGCAAAGATCATCTGCTTTCCTGCCTGGAGGTGCTGGCAGCGGTGGGGTTGGAAGGGTATGAGCAGGCCCCGCTGGCCCAGATCAGCGGAGGAGAACGACGGCGGGCTTTTATTGCCATGATCCTGGCCCAGGGGGGCAAGACCCTGTTGCTGGACGAGCCTTTGGCCGGGCTTGACCTGCGCTACCAGTATGAACTGTTATCCCTGTTGCGGCGGCTCTGTCAGACCCATCACCTGACCATCCTGCTTTCCTTGCATGACCTGATCCTTGCCCGCAACCTTGATCGCCTGCTGGTGATCCGCCAGGGGCAACTGCTGGCCGATGGCCTGCCTGCCGAGATACTGACCCAGCACCTGGTGCAGCAGACCTTTGATCTTGATCCGATGTTTCAGGTAGCCGGTCTTGGGTAGTACATCGGAAACGTCACCCGGCCTGCGCTGCAATCATATCAGCCACCCGCACCCCGTCCAGGGCAGCGGACATGATACCGCCAGCATAGCCGGCGCCTTCCCCACAGGGATACAAGCCACGTAATGTCAGGGATTGGCAGTCCTCTCCGCGCAGAATACGCAGCGGGGCTGAGGTGCGTGTTTCTACGCCGGTCAAGGTGGCTTCACCGGTAACAAACCCCTTCATCTTCCTGTTAAATGAGCTGATTCCTTCCTTCAGCGTCGCCGTCACATAGTCCGGCAGAACCGTTGCCAGATCAGTCTCCACCGCGCCGGGCCGGTAACTGGAGTTCACTATCCCCTTGCCCTGTCCAATATAGGCCAGCAGATTCTGGGCCGGAGCGCCATAATGCCGCCCAGCTGCCTCAAAAGCCTGGCGCTCCCAGCGCTGCTGAAAACGAACCCCGGCCAGAGGATCAGTCCCGTCAAAATCATCCGGCCGCACATTTACCACCAGAGCGCTATTGGCGTACCCGGAATCACGGCCCAGATTACTCATGCCGTTGGTAACCACCATTTCCTTTTCTGACGATCCAGCGATAACCACGCCGCCGGGACACATGCAAAAAGAATAGCAACTGCGGCCGGTAGCATTGTTATTCCAGGTCAGGGCGTAATCAGCCTTGGGCAGGGCAGGGTGGGGCTTGCCATATTGAATCCGGTCGATCAACTGTTGGGGATGTTCAACCCTCAGACCGATAGCAAACGGTTTGGGCTCCATCAACAGGTTCAGGTCTGCAAGTTTCCGGTATGTGTCACGGGCGCTATGGCCGATGGCCAGTACAAGGTGCTTGCAGGGGAGTTCATCCTGATTATTGCACAGGACAGCGTTAATCTGACCTGCCTGACTGGTCAGACCTGTCAAACAGGTTGAGAATCTGATCGAACAGCCCTGCTCCTGTAACCCGCCCCTGATGGCAGCCACCACGCTGCGCAAGCGGTCAGTACCGACATGGGGCTTTGCCTGATAGCGGATCTCTGGAGGCGCACCGAAGTGGATCAGCTGGTCCAGTACCCAGGCGGTATTCGGGTCCCGCAGGCGACAGGTCAGCTTGCCATCGGAGAAGGTACCGGCGCCGCCTTCGCCAAACTGGACATTACTTTCAGGAGCAAATTCCCCATTCCTCCAGAAGCGTGCTACGTCCCGGACCCGCTCTTCAACCGGCTTGCCCCGTTCCAGAATGGTTGTGGAAATGCCATGGACGGCTAGACGCAGGGCGCAGAACAGTCCGGCCGGTCCCATGCCGACAACCACAATCGGGGAGCTACAGTTTTTTTTGCTGAAAATCAGCGGCGTTTCAATGGGAAGCTGTTCAAGATCAGGCGTGGTGTGATGACTTTTCCAAAAAGTTGCTTCATCATCAAGAGAAAAACTGATGCTGTAAACCAGCAGGACACGTGGCTTCTTACGGGCGTCAACCCCTTTGCGCAGGATACGGAACTGCAGCAACGATGCAGGGTCAAGGCCAAGACGACGGGCTGCCAGAACAGGCAGCCGTCCTTCGTCATCACCTGGTTGCAGGGTAAGGTTACGCAGCAGAAACGGCATGGTATCAGAACAATGCGGCCTGAGCCCTGGTACGTTCAATCAGCTGTTCAACCAGAATGACAATGTCCAGTGGTGCGGTTGATTTAGGGATATGAAAGCGGGCTCCCATTTCCGGGGATTCATGTTCGTGCGGGGCTTCCTGAAACATAGAGGTCAGCATAATGATGACCGGCTGCCGATCACCGGCTACCCGTTTAATCTCCAGACAGGTGCTGACTCCCCCCATGCGGGGCATAACCAGATCAGAGATAACCACATCCGGAAGTTTCTCCTGATAGAGCGTGACCCCTTCAATGCCATCACTGGCAACAAATACCGTAAAGCCGTTTTCTTTAAAGGCGTCAGAAAGAATCCGTTGGAAAAACGGGTCGTCATCAATAATCAGTATCTTTGCACTGGTAGTTGTCATAGCGCCTCAAAGATTTCCCTTCTTTTGCTCCCTCGGGATGGTTACCAGAAACGTGGTCCCTGCTTTTGACGTCTGCTCTATCCTGACATCACCATGGTAGAGCCGGGCGATCCGTTGTGCCACCGGAAGTCCAATCCCGGTGCCACGGCTTTTCGTAGAAAAAAACGGTTTAAAAATTGATTCCCGGTGTTCCGGTGCGACACCTCCGCCATTATCAATAACTCTGACTTCAATCAGACCTTCAGGGCTGACAATTTCGATCCTCAGCTGACCTTTTTGAGGTAATTCCTCAACCGCATTCATCAGAAGGTTGGTAAAGATCTGCTCCAGCTCGGTCCGGTCTGCCTTGATCGGAGGAACCGGTTCCTCGCAACTGAAGAACACCTGAATCTGCCGGGCTTCAATCTGTGGTGTAAAAATCTCAAGCGCATCCTGCACCACCTGGTCCAACCTGACATCATTGACCACAAGGCGGCTCCGGTTTGCAGCATCCACCAGCTTACGGATGATGCCGTCAATACGGTCAACCTCTTTGAGGATCTTGCCGAGGTATTCCCCACTCTCTGCGGCGTCAGGCTCCTGTCCAAGCAACTGGGTAAAAAGCGAGATGGAGTTAAGCGGATTTCTTATTTCATGGGCCATACCGGCAGCCAGATAGCCCAATGCTGCCAGTTTTTCGGTCTGAACAATCTCTAACTGAGCCCGATGCAACGCCTCGGTCCGATCCTGCACCCTGGTCTGCAATTCACGGTTCCAGGTTTCTATCTCAAGCAGCAGCCGTTCCCGCTCTGCCTGCAACGCCTTGTTCGCCAGCTCTATCTCCCGCAGCTTGAGCACGGCGTCAACCCGCTCTAACAGAATACGGATATCAAACGGTTTCAACAGGTATTCCGACGCCCCGGATTTCATCAGCTCAACAGCCAGTTCTTCACTGCCCATACCGGTTGCCATAATCACATAACTATACGGATGTATGCTCTTTATCTCTTGCAAAACCGAGAGACCATCGCGATCAGGCAACTGGTAATCCATCAGTACCAGCTCATGCTGCCGGTCTGCCAGCAGGGTCAATCCATCTGCAGCAGTTCCGGCTGTGCATACCAGATACCCTCGACCACGCAGGGCAAGGGCAAGCAGGTTCTGAATCGCAGGATCATCATCTACGACCAGAACCTTCGTCTGTGCTGACATCTCATCCGGGGACATCATCAGCATATCTTTGGTGTCGTCATATCATGCTGCAACAGGCAAGCGGATAGTCATAACCGGGCAGGGAGCGCTGCGCACCACCCGTTCTGCAGTGCTGCCGAAAATCAGATGATCAAGACCGGTACGTCCATGGGTACCGATTACAATCAGTGAACTTTCTTTCTCCGTAGCAGCACGAATAATCTCTTCGTAGGGCACTCCGGTGACGATCTCAGTCTCAAATGCTTCAAAATCTTTCAGATTATCACGGCAGAAGGCATCAACCATCTGTGCCGCGCCGGTTACTATCTCTTTTTCCAACTCTTCAAAAGAGATATGCGGCACATAAAACCCTCTCAGGTCAACCGGTTCGTTAATAACATGCAGAACCAGCAGTGATGAGTTAAAGGTTTTGGCCAATGTCAGGGCATAATCACAGGCCACCTCGGAATAATCCGAGAAATCCGTAGCTAACAGGATTTTTTCAAAGCGTTTCATCGGTATTTCTCCTCTCGGCTGAAGGCACAGGAAACATCTTTCCCATTACCTTCCGTAATTCTTCCAGCCTGAGCGGCTTGTTCAGATACTCAAAAGCTCCTAGGTTCAAAGCTTCAAGGTAGGATTCAACCTCTCCATAGGCGGTGATCATGATCACATTGCTGGTGGGATATTCACGATTCAGTTCACGCAGGAAAGTCAAGCCATTCATTTCCGGCATGTTAAGATCCGTAATTATCAGTTCTGCCGGGCACGCACGCAGAATGTTCATTGCCTCAATACCGTTTGAAGCGGTTTTTACCTCATATCCTTCGTGACACAAAAGGCGTGTCAACGCGATACGAGTATTCTCCTCGTCATCAACAACCAGAATTTTTTTCAGCTGCTCTGCCACATCAACTCCCTTGCCTGCAAACTTGCTCGTACAGAACAAGTCTAGCACGGAGTTGAGCGGTGTCAAGCCGCTCGGCCAACCTTTGTTACTTACCCGCAACGTGGCAGCACGCCACCGTTTGATGACTGCTAATGCCGGATACCATTCGCATCAAGAACGAGATACATTTGTTTTCCCTGGGTGACGGGCAGTTTAAGCGGGGTGTTGTTCAGCTCCATCTCAACGCTGCCTGCATCCGAAAGGTCCAGGGCGATAGTACGGGCTGCCTTCCACTCAATCAGATCACCACTGGTCAGGTCGTATCCCTGAGAAGCTGCATCGTCAATAGTTACGGAGAGCGTACTATTACGATTAACCTTCATCCTGACCATGAAGCCCAGGGGGTTGAGCCTAGCCGCTACGGTATCTGAAGGCAGCGCCGGTGGTGTCGACAGTGGTGTTTCTGCAGCAACAGGTTTGCCTGCACTCGATAGGGCAGGCTGCAGTGCTGCTGCCGGGATTGCCGGCATCGCTGCCGGCAGAACCTGCTGGAGTGCCGGTTGTACCGGTCGTTCAGGTGATGAGGGAACAAGCAGAAAAGCAGAGATGATCAGGGTGCCCAGTAATACCGTTGGAAGAATCATCCGCTGCCAGTTGAAATGGTAAAAACGGGGGAAAGTCCGTGATGTCGATGCGGGATCAGCAAGGAGAGGATCCGCAGTCCGGGTGGCCAGCTGTATCAGCTCCTCTCCATCCAGTCCCAGATAGGTTGCATAGGTTTTCAGAAACCCCTTCAGGTAGGCCGGGCTGGGGAGAGCATCAGGGCGATCTTCTTCCAGTGCCTGCAGATAGTTTTTACCGATCCTGGTGGCCTCGGCGGCATCTTTCAACGAGATGCTGTTAAACTCCCGACAGCGACGAAGAATCGAGCCGACTGACTGGCTATCAGGTTCCACAGTAGAGTCGTGGTGATCAGTATCCACGGAAGGCTCCTACCTGAGCAGGTCGATGTAGCCCAGAGCAGCGCGGCCATTTGAAGAATCTGGGGTAATTTTGACAACTTCCTTGAATGAATCCCTGGCGGCAGACAACCGGCTCTGCTTCATTAAGGCTAACCCCATGTAAAAATGGGCATTGGCATACTGGGGAGCAATAATAAGGGCTTTACGGTATTCGTTAATGGCTTGGTCTGTCTTGCCCTGAGCAAACAGTACCCGTCCAATGGCTACCGTGACAATCGGACTTCGGGGATCAGTGGCCCTGACGGCTGACAGCTCATCATAAGCAGCAGTATAGTCTCCCTTGCCCAGGTAGGCCAATCCCAGATTGATCCGGGCATGATCATGGCGAGGGTAGAACAGATCCTCTTTCACGAGCTTGAACTGCTGAATGGCATTATCCCAGCGGCTGGTCTCAAGATAAAGTACCCCAAGGTCATTGCGGGCCTCGGAATAGTTCGGACGTAGCTGCAGCGCACGTAAAAATTTCTTTTCCGCCAGATCAAGGCGCCGCTTGCCGGTTAACGCCCGTCCAATATTGTACTGCAATACGGCGTCGTCAGGGTCCATCTTTTCCGCTTCGCTCAGATCAACCAGGGCAGCGGTATAGTTACCCTCTTCGAGATACGAGACCCCCATCTGATTATGATAAGCTGCCGGTCTGCCGCTTGACGAGGTGGCGGCACACCCGGTCAGTGTGGACATTACCACCAGGGTTAACAGCAGGATTCCTAAACGCATGGGGACTCCTTGCACTAAAAGTATCCGTAACAACGTGCAAAAACTATCAGACACCTGTGTGTATGTCAATGAAACCCCAGATCACGGAAGCTGGTCAACCCCTTGAAGCTGCGATAGCGTGCCTCAATCTCTGCATAGGTGAGCCGCTTCATCCGGTTCAGGCTGAAATCCTCCACATTAAAGGAGGCCATCACCGAACCGAATACAAGGGCTTGACGCATCCCCTCCTCCGAGTGGTCACCGGTATTGGCGAGATAGCCCATGAAACCGCCGGCAAAGGTGTCTCCGGCACCGGTTGGATCAAAGACCTCTTCCAGCGGCCAGGCCGGCACGGCAAAGACCGTGTCATCGGTAAACATCAGCACGCCGTACTCGCCACGCTTCACCACCAGACGCTTGCAGCCCAGGGCGATAATCTGACGGGCTGCCCTGACCAGATTTGCCTCACCGGTCAACATGCGGGCTTCACCTTCATTGATCACGACGATATCAACCCGCTTCATGACCTCTTTCAAAGCTTCCGGTTTGGATGAGATCCAGAAATTCATGCTGTCGCAGGCGGTAAGACGTGGTTTATCCACCTGCTCAAGAACCTGCAGCTGCAGTTCAGGATCGATATTTGCCAGGAAGAGGACATCAGTGTTGCGGTACGCTGCAGGAAGTTCTGGTTTGAATTCAAGCAAGACGTTCAGCTGGGTATCCAGGGTCTGGGCCTCATTCAGGTCATAGCCGTACTTGCCGGACCAGTGAAAGGTCTTGCCGGGAATCTGCTGTAACCCCTGCAGGTCGATCTCCCGCGACCGCAGGAACTGCAGATGCTCCTCCGGAAAATCATCCCCCACCACAGCCACCAGCGAGACATCACTGAAAAAACTGGCTGAAGTTGAAAAATAGGTAGCTGAACCGCCCAGAACATTCTCTCCCCTGCCAAAGGGGGTCTCAATAGTATCAAAGGCAACAGTGCCGACAACAACGATTCCCATGTGCTAAACTCCCTGAGGTAAATATTTGGAAACAATCGGTCCAAGTTTGGTAACGGTTTCAGCCGGGATTGCGGCCCGGTCGGTAATAATGGCGTACTGCAGGGCAGCACCGCAACAGCAACTCTTCTCAAGCACGGTCGTATCATGCATGATCAACCGGATAATCTCTCTGGACATGGCAACATTCCTGTGCATGATCTCCAGAATAGCCTCCACCGTCACTGCTTCATGGGTTTCGTGCCAGCAGTCATAATCGGTGGAAAGGGCAATGACACCGTAGCAGATCTCCGCTTCCCGGGCCAGTTTTGCCTCGGTCAGGTTGGTCATCCCGATGATATCCCCCCCCAGACTCCGGTACATGTGCGATTCCGCCCTGGTGGAAAAAGCCGGTCCTTCCATACAGATGTAGGTGCCGCCTTTGTGGGTCACCGCACCGGCAGCCCGGGCAGCCCGGAACAGCTTGTCAGACAGGCAGGCGCAGGTCGGATCGGCAAAACCGACGTGGGCAACAATCCCGTTGCCGAAAAATGTTGACTGACGTACACCTTTGGTGCGATCGATGAACTGGTCAGGGATCACAATATGGCCCGGTACAACCTCCTCCTTCAGGCTCCCAACCGCAGAAACCGAAATGATCCGCTCCACCCCCAGCTGCTTCATGCCGTAGATATTGGCCTGATAGTTGACCTCTGACGGCAGGTAGCGATGCCCACGGCCATGACGCGGCAGAAAAGCCATCCGTACGCCGTTCAGTGTGCCGGTAATAAAGGCATCGGAAGGTCTTCCAAAGGGGGTGTCAAGCGTTACCTCTTCAATCTGCTCCAACCCTTCCATCTCGTACAGACCGCTGCCGCCAATCACACCAATCATACCAGAGTCCCCTTTTCCTGTTCTTTTTCCTGCTGCTCCCGCTGTCTTTTGCGCAACGCCTTCTCTGCAACCATTGCAGCCGAAGCCTCCCGCTGTGCCCGCAGCAGCTCTGTTCCCGTATGGGCCGTACTGGCTCCCATGCAGAGAAAGACTGCCGGTGGATGTTCAGAGGCGCGAGCCAGGGCTGCCCTGAAGCGGATCAGGCCCGTGGCGGTTTCTTGTTCATTCAGTCCCGGCAAGAGGATGGCAAAACCGTCACCACCGGTACGGGAGACCAGATCTTCAACCCGGAAGCCCTCTTTCAGGAGCCGGGCAGCTTTCATCAACACCAGATCCCCCTGCTCTCTGCCTTGCTCGTCATTGGTCAGCAGCAGATTGTCCAGCGAGGCGATCACCACGCTGACCGGAAAGCGCCTGCCACGGGAAAGCCGTTCAAACTCAGTGTCAAAGTAGGCCCGGTTGTAGAGGCCGGTCATCGGATCGTGGACAGTCAGATAGGCCAGTTGCTGTTCCCGCTGCCGCCGTTCCGAGACATCATGCCCCACGCTCAGGATTTCAAATCTGCCCTTTTCATCATATGCCGGAGAATTATCCCAGGCCACCCAGACGCGGCTGCCGTCCCAGCGAACGGTTTCGTGCTCAGAGGTACGGAACTGTTCCGGATTTGCGCCAACCTGTTTAATCAGCTCCCGCAAGTTCTGGGAGGAGCTTTCAAATTCCGGCACAATGGTCCCCACCAGATGGCTCCCCACCAGCTCTTCCGGCAGAAATCCGAAAAATTCACAGGTGTGGGAGTTGGCAAAGGAAATGATTCCGTCGCTGGTCCAACGCAGGATAAAGCTGCTGGAGCGCTCCACCAGCTCACGGTAGTTGCGTTCGGACAACCGCATCCGCTCGTCAATCCGCACCCGGTCAGCCACATTACGGGTTACTCCCTGAAAACCGACCAGATCTCCTGCATCATCCCTGATAGCAGCAACAGCTACCTCGGATGGGACAGGTTTTCCTGCTTTGCTGATAATCTGGATCTCCAGCAGACGGTAGCCGACCACTTTGCCGTTTTGCTCATCATGCAACCTGGCTGTCAGGCGAGCCACGACATGTTCGCGGGAAGCAGGGGGCAGCAGATCCGGCAATGCAACTCCCAACAGCTCTTCAGGACTGTAGCCGAACTGCTCCGTCACCGCAGGGTTCAGATAACAGAAACGCAGCTCCCGATCTGTCTGCCAGATCACATCAGGACAATTTTCCACCAGACCTCTGTAGAGTGAACCGGGTTCGGAATGCATGTTACACCTCGTGAGGCAGATCAGTCATTGTCTGATCCCCGACTGCCGGGCGATCAAGTTTTCCCTTCAGCTGGCCGCAGGCTGCCGAGATATCGCTACCACGGCTGTCTCTGGTTATCACGGTAAAATTTCTGTCCAGCAGGTACTTGTGAAAGACATCCAGCGCAGCCTGGGTTGGAGGTTGAAAGTCCGCGCCTTCATGGGGATTAAACGGAATCAGATTAACCTTGCAGGGGATATCGGACAAGAGCCGCACCAGCCGCCTGGCATCCTCCAGGCTATCGTTCAACCCTCCCAACAGGACATATTCAATGGTAATTTTACGACGCCCAGGCAGCGGGAAACGCTTCAGGGCTGCCAGCAGGGTAGCGATCGGATAGGTCTTGTTGACCGGCATGATCCGGTCCCGTAACTCATCGGTAGTGGCGTTCAAGGATACTGCCAGATTGACCGTCACCTCCCGCCCAAGTCGCTCCAGTTCCGGCACCAGACCGCAGGTGGATACCGTCACCCGCCGGGTGGAGAGCTGCAGGCCGTTATCTTCAACCATAATCTGAAGAGCTGCGATAACATTATCCAGATTGTGCAGCGGTTCCCCCATCCCCATCAGCACGATATTGCGTACCTCGACATCACGGCTGACCGCGCTGATCTGGTTGACAATTTCTGCGGTGGTCAGGTGGCGGGTCAGGCTGAAGCTGCCGGTCAGACAGAAAGCGCATTGCATGGCGCAGCCGACCTGGGTGGAAATACAAAGCGTATTGCGGTCTTCGCCGGGGATCAAGACCGACTCAACCGCATTGCCGTCAGAGAGGCGAAAGAGGTACTTGCGGGTGCCGTCGCTGCCCACTTCAACCACGTCCGGCTCCAGTCTGCTTATACAGGCGGTCTGCTCCAGTTCTTCCCGCAAGGCTTTCGAGATATTGGACATCTCGGCAAAACTGCAGGCATCTTTCTGATACAGCCATTTGAAGATCTGGGTAGCGCGATACCGTTCCTTACCTTGCCCCTGAAGGAATTTTTCCAGGGCGGGCAGGGTCAGATTTTTGAGGTCGGTGCGGGGAGAGTCAGGCATCAGTGTAAAGAAACGCGGCCCAGTCACCGTGATGAAAGGGCCGCTTCCTTGTGGTTAGCCCACCAGCTCGAAGCTGTTGAAGAAGTAGGGGATCTCGAAGGCAGCGGTTTCAGGCGCATCGGAACCGTGGGATGAATTTTCCTCTATATTTTTGGCAAATTCCTTGCGGATGGTGCCAGGCTCTGCATTGGCAGGGTTGGTAGCCCCCATCAGGGTACGCCAGTCTGCAATGGCGTTTTCCTTCTGCAGGCACATCACGATCACCGGTGAACGGGACATGAAGCTGCAAAGGTCGTTAAAGAAGGGACGCTCTTTGTGAACATAATAGAACCCTTCAGCCTGTGCGCGGGAAAGATGAATTTTCTTCATACCGGCAATGGTAAAGCCTGCTTCTTCAATCTTGGTGATGATCTTGCCTGACAGGCC
>CAXNJF010000018.1:0-11818 GCA_964202585.1 Trichlorobacter sp.
GCAGAGGTGTTGAAGCCCGGTCAGGAAGTAAACGTCAAGATTCTCAAGTTTGACAAAGAAAAAGGTAAGGTTTCTGTAGGTATCAAGCAGACCTTGTCTGATCCGTGGCAGGATATTGCCAGTCGTTACCCTGAAGGTGCCCGTGTATCTGGCAAGGTTGTCAGTCTGATGGATTACGGCGCATTTATTGAGCTTGAGTCCGGTATTGAAGGCCTGGTACACGTATCCGAAATGTCCTGGACCAAGCGGGTTCGCAAGGCTGCCGACATGCTGAATATCGGGGATCAGGTAGATGTTGTTGTTTTAGGCGTTGACCTGCAGAACCGTAAAATTTCTCTGGGACTCAAGCAGGTTGGCAACAACCCCTGGCAGTCCATTTCAGATCGCTACCCGGTTGGCACCAAGCTGGAAGGCCAGATCAAGAACATGACCGATTTTGGTATGTTCATCGGCATTGAAGAAGGTATTGATGGTCTGGTACACGTCTCTGATATTTCCTGGACCAAGCGGGTCAAGCATCCCGGTGATGTCTATAGTAAGGGCGACCTGGTTCAGGCTGTGGTCCTCAAGGTAGATCCCCAGAATGAGCGCGTATCGCTGGGTATCAAACAGCTGACACCTGATCCATGGTCACTGGTGCCCCAGAAGTACGCACCTGGTACCCGCTTGTTCGGCAAGGTCGCTTCAACCACTGATTTTGGTGTCTTTGTTGAAATTGAAGAAGGTATTGAAGGCCTGATCCACGTTTCAGAGCTATCCCGCGAGAAGGTTCCGTCTGCAAAGGATTTTGCTAACGTTGGCGATACCATTGAAGCGGTTGTGCTGAACGCTGATTCACGGGAGCGGCGTATTTCCCTGTCAGTAAAGTCACTTGCTGCAGCCACTGAAAAAGCAGAATTTGAGTCGTATCTTGGTGGTGGTCAAGGCGAAGCAACCTCAAACCTTGGCGATCTGCTGAAGAGTCAGATGGATAAGTCCCGCTAGAATCTACCCGGATTACAGCTGACACAAAAAGAGGGCACGGTATCATGATCGTGCCCTCTTTTGTGTCTTATTCTTCCCGTGGTGGCAACGCCTGCAGCGGCAGCTCTTCCTGCACCTCAAAGACCGGTGTTTCATCCAGGGACTGGATCTCACGAAGGGTGGGCAACCCTTTCAGATCTTTCAGATTGAAAACCTCCAGAAATTCCTTTGAGGTGCCATAGATGATAGGCCTACCCGGAATATCCTTTTTCCCTAAAATTTTAACCAGATGTTTTTCAAGCAGAGTCTTAAGAACTGCACCGGTATCCACTCCTCGCAAATATTCAATTTCCTGGCGGGTTACCGGTTGACGGTAGGCTACGATGGCAAGGGTTTCAAGGGCAGATTGGGAAAAACGGGCAGGGCGCCCCTTAACCATTCGGGATAGATAGGGCATCAGTTCCGGCACGGTGCGTAACTGCCAGCCACCAGCCACCTCTACCAGATGAATCCCGGCATTGCGCAGTTCGTAATCATCACGGAGCTCCTGAACTGCCAGGCGGACCGAGGCACGTTCGTAATCCGGTAACAGTTCGGTCAGACGATCAAGTGTCATCGGACCATCGGACACAAACAGCAGCCCTTCAATAATGGCGTTAAGGGAAGAGGAGCTCATCTGCTACTCCATCATCATCAGTGGCTGCCACTGACGGGAAGATATGTATGGTGCCGTAACGGCTGTTCTGTATTACTTTCAATAGTTTGATGCGGCAAAGTTCAAGCAGTGCAAGAAAGGTGACGATCATCCGTTCCCGGCTGCTATCATCGATAAATAAAGCCTCAAATTCCAGAGAAGCGCGACTGTCAAGCCTGGTCAGAATCTCGTTGATAGCATCAACGATGCTCAAAGTATCCTGGGCAGCCACCTCATGAGCGCGGGCCGTCGGCATACGCGCCAGCAAACGGTTAAACGCTTCAGACAGTTCATAGAGATCAAGCTCAAGCGGCCCATCATCCACTACGGCCAGTCCTTCAAGACAACAGCCGTCAGCACAGGGACGGATAAACACCTCGCGCCCCAACAGTTCGCGGGCGCCCAACTCCAGACCGGCATCGCGGTACCGCTGATACTCGATCAGGCGTCGCACCAGTTCAGCCCTCGGGTCTTCCTGCTCCTCATTCTCCCCTTCTTCCGGTTCAGGCAGTGGCAGCAACATACGGGATTTAATCTGTAACAGCGTTGAAGCCATAACCAGGAAATCACCGGCCAGATCCAGATTCAGCTCTTTCATCAGCTTCAGGTAATCAAGATACTGGCGGGTAATCAGGGCGATCGGAATATCATAGATATCCACCTCGTTCTTGCGGATCAGGTGGAGCAACAGATCAAGGGGGCCTTCAAAGGCATCCAGTTTGACACTGTATCCTTGAACAACCCCCTCAAAGAGTGATGCAGAAGATGTTTCAGCCGCTTGCGGCATGACTATACCCGTAACGCCGCCCGTACTTCCTGCATGGTTTCAGTGGCTACGACAGCTGCCCTGCGGCTGCCTTCGGCAAGCAGGTCATCCACAAAACCGGCATCCTGAGCCAACTCTTCCCTCCGTGAGCGGTACGGAGCCAGTCGGTCATTCAGGCAACCGGTCAGAATTTTTTTGCAGTCAACACAACCTATTTCAGCATTTCTACAGGCCGGTACAATCTCATCCAGTTTTTCTTGCGGCACATAAATACGGTGCAGGTTAAAGGCCACACACAGTTCAGGATCACCAGGGTCAGCGCGGCGGATACGCTGGGTATCAGTCACCATCCCCTTGATCTTTGTTGCTGTTTCTTCTGCCGTCTCAGAGAGATAGATGGAGTTATGGTAGGATTTGCTCATCTTGCGGCCATCCAGCCCCAGAAGTTTGGGGGTCTCGGTTAGCAAGGCCTCAGGCTCAGGAAAAACCTGACAATTGTACAGATGATTGAAACGCCTGGCTATCTCACGGGTTATCTCCAGATGTGGAAGTTGATCATGCCCCACTGGAACCCGGGTGGATTTATAGAGAATGATATCTGCAGCCATCAGCACCGGGTAGCCCAGAAAGCCAAAGGTGGTAAGGTCGCGCTGCTCAATGTTGTCCAGCATCTCCTTGTAGGTCGGGTTACGCTCCAGCCATGAAACCGGTGTAATCATCCCCAGAATCAGGTTCAGTTCTGCATGTTGAGCCACCTGACTCTGCTCAAAGACGATGCATTTCTGCGGGTCAAGCCCAAAGGCGACCCAGTCCAGCACCATCTCGCGGGCAGAGTCTTTGATGCCTGAGGTTTCTGCATATTCGGTGGTCAGGGAGTGCCAGTCAGCAACAAAGAAAAAACAATCAAACTCTTCCTGAATCCTGATCCAGTTTTCAAGCACACCATGATAATGACCGATATGGAGCCGCCCAGTTGGGCGCATACCACTGACAACACGTTGTTTTTGCATCTGCATCACCTTTTCTTACGTTACATAATCTTAAAACTGGCCACCTTGAATACCAACATACTGTAGGGGCCAGCCAGCAGCTTGATTCCGGTCATCAACAACGGCATTAAAAGATAGGAAAAGACAGGGGTAAAAAATACCAGAACAATAATAACGATCATACCATAAGGCTCAATCCTTCCCAATGCGGCAGCCTGACGGTATGGCAACAAGCCCATCAGCACCCGGCCACCATCAAGCGGAGGAATCGGAATCATATTAAAAAAAGCCAGCAGCAGGTTTATATAGATAGAAAAACCAGCCATATAGCTTAATGGCTGCACAACAAAACCGGCGCTGCCCGTTGGAATAGTAAGCAATAAACGCAACAGAACTGCTGATAGCACTGCCAGTATCAGATTGGTTATAGGACCTGCTGCGGAAACCCAGATCATGTCTTTTTGGGGATTTCGCAAATTTTCAATCACCACCGGAACAGGTTTTGCCCAGCCGATGCCAACAATGACCAGCATCAAAGTTCCAAAGATATCGATATGCTTAAGTGGATTAAGGGTCAAGCGTCCCAGCATGCGGGCTGTCGGATCACCAAAGCGCCAGGCCATGTAGCCATGGGACACTTCGTGGCAGGTGATAGCCAGCAAACCGGGCACCAGCATAATTGACAGCTTGTACAAAATGTTTTCGATCATTTCTATCTTCCTGTCTTCAGTAAAGGACATCTTCTAGCAGATGCTATTGATGAAGTCAATCAAGCCACGGTACGTTTGTTGTCATACCTCTTGCCTGGTGTCCTGTGCCACCATGATAAAATTTCAAAGAATGTGTACATTAGTTGTCAGTTATGCTACAAAAAATTCGTTTATCACAAATATGGACAGGTTACCCCATCAAAGCATTCGCTTTCAGGAGAAGGCTGATTTCTATGAAGCCAAGCAAATATCCTATTTCTCACGCCCTGACATCCTTTAACAATGCAGGTACAATGCCCTCCGAAGTGCCACCCGTACCTAGCGCTCCCAAAGGCCCTGCAAAAATCCATCATCTTCCCTCATCCATCTGGAAAAAAATGGAAGGAAGGGCGGGGAATCCGCTGGATAAGGCCATTGAGCTGACCCGCGATTTTTTCTTTCGTGAACAGTTGCCCGATGGTTACTGGTGGGCAGAACTTGAATCAAATGTAACCATTACCGCAGAATACATTATGTTGTTCCATTTCCTTGGCATGGTTGACAAGGAAAAGGAACGCAAGATGGCCAACTATCTGCTGCGCCAGCAAACTATTGAAGGATACTGGACTGTCTGGCACAACGGGCCTGGTGATCTTTCAACCACCATTGAGGCTTATTTTGCCCTGAAGCTTGCCGGCTACCCTGCTGATCATATCGCCCTGCGCAAGGCACGTGATTTTATCCTGGAAAATGGCGGTATTCTGAAGTCCCGCGTTTTTACCAAGACTTTCCTGGCGCTGTTCGGTGAATTTTCCTGGCTGGGGGTGCCCTCCATGCCGATTGAGTTGATGTTGTTACCGGATTGGGCCTACCTGAATGTCTATGAGTTTTCCAGCTGGGCACGGGCTACCATCATTCCTCTTTCAGTGGTGATGGCCAACCGTCCGGTCTACAAACTGCCCCCCCATGCCAGGGTGCAAGAGCTGTACGTTAGACCGCCACGTCCCACTGATTATACCTTTACGAAGGAAGACGGCATCCTGTCTGTAAAGAATTTTTTTATCGGCGTGGATCACCTGTTGAAGGTCTATGAAACCAGTCCGATCCGTCCTTTTAAAAAACAGGCCACGGCAATGGCAGAACAGTGGATTCTGGAGCATGAGGAAAAGACCGGAGACTGGGGCGGTATCCAGCCGGCCATGTTGAATGCGATTCTCGCACTGCACTGTCTGGGCTATGCCAATGATCACCCGGCAGTTGCAAAAGGGCTGGAAGCCCTGGCCAACTTCTGCATTGAAGACGAAGATACCCTGCTGCTGCAATCCTGTGTATCACCGGTATGGGATACGGCTTTGGTTGTGGTTGCCATGCAGGAGGCTGGCGTGCCTGAAGATCACCCTTCTCTGGTCAAGGCATCCCAATGGTTGCTTGACCGTGAGGTGAGAATTAAAGGAGACTGGAAGATCAAATCTCCTGATCTTGAACCTGGGGGCTGGGCTTTTGAGTTCCTGAACGACTGGTATCCTGACGTTGATGATTCCGGTTTTGTCATGCTGGCCATCAAGGATATCAAGAACAAGAACAACAAGGCAAAAGATGATGCCATCCGGCGCGGCATCGCCTGGTGCCTGGGGATGCAGAGCGAAAACGGAGGCTGGGCTGCCTTTGACAAGGATAACACCAAGCACATGTTGAACAAGATCCCCTTTGCCGATCTTGAGGCATTGATTGACCCTCCCACTGCTGACCTGACCGGCAGGATGCTTGAGTTGATGGGCAATTTTGACTATCCTAAAGACCACCCTCAAGCGGTCAGCGCGTTAGAGTTTCTTAAAAATGAACAGGAACCGGAAGGTCCCTGGTTTGGCCGCTGGGGAGTCAACTATATCTATGGCACCTGGTCAGTCCTGTCCGGACTTGAGGCGATCGGTGAAGATATGGCCAGTCCCTATATCAAGAAGGCGGTCAACTGGATCAAGTCCCACCAGAATCTTGATGGAGGTTGGGGTGAGGTATGCGAATCCTATTGTGATCGTACCTTGATGGGGTGCGGACCCAGCACAGCTTCCCAGACTTCATGGGCCTTGATGGCCCTGATGGCTGCCGGGGAGCTCAGTGCCCAGGCTGTTGAACGAGGTATCCAGTTTCTGCTGGCCACCCAGAATACTGATGGAACCTGGAATGAGGATGCCTTTACCGGCACCGGATTCCCCAAGTTTTTTATGATCAAGTACCATATTTATCGCAACTGCTTCCCATTAACCGCCTTGGGCAGGTATCGCCGCCTGACCGCCCGAGCTCGCGCATAGCAAACAGTAACCGGCAGAACAAGCCGACCCAGGAAAAGCCCCGCTGCCTGAAACCGGGGCTTTTCCCATTCCGGAGAGATGAATAGCCCATGAAGAGCTTTGTTACCGGCGCCACCGGCTTTATCGGCGCCAGCATAGTACGGGAACTGCTGAAAGACGGACATCAGGTCAAGGTTCTGGTCAGAAACGGGTCTGATACTGCCAACCTGCAGGGGCTTGAGCTGGAGATCCGGCGGGGCGACCTGCACGACCAACAGCAGCTGACACAGGCGATGTCTGATTGCGACTGGGTCTTTCATGCTGCGGCCGACTACCGGCTCTGGTGTCCTGAGCCTCAGGCCATGTATCACGCCAACGTGGACGGAACCCGCACCATGCTGCAGGCAGCCCTTGAGGCCAACGTCAAGCGGGTGGTCTACACCAGCAGCGTAGGTACCTTGGGCAATCCTGGTGATGGCACACCTGGCTCTGAAGATGCCCCGGTATGTCTGAACGACATGGTTGGCCACTATAAAAAGAGCAAGTTTCTGGCAGAGCGGGAGGCTGAAAAATTCGTTGACAAGGGGCTTGGCCTGATTATAGTCAACCCTTCCACCCCGGTAGGCCCTTATGATATCAAACCGACCCCTACCGGTAAGATTATCGTGGATTTTCTGAATCGCAAGATGCCGGCTTACCTGGACACCGGCCTGAACCTGATCGGCGTTGAGGACTGCGCCAGAGGTCACATTCTGGCAGCAGAAAAAGGGCGAGTCGGCCAAAAATATATTCTTGGCAACCGCAACCTTACCCTGCGTGAAATATTTGGTCTGCTGGAAAAGTTAACCGGCATTCCGGCCCCAAGGGTCAGGCTGCCCTATACTCCGATCCTGTTGGCCGCCTATGCAAACGAGGCGCTGTCACGTCTGACCGGTAAAGAACCGCTGATCCCGTTGGCCGGAGTACAGATGGCAAAGAAGTTCATGTATTTTGATACTGCAAAGGCGGTGCGCGAACTGGCACTCCCCCAAACCCCGGTAGAAGAGGCGCTCAAGCGGGCCATAGACTGGTTCCGTTCCAATGACTATGCCTCTGCATGAAGGAAAACAACCATGTTACTTGAAGCTATACAATCTCCTGCTGATTTGAAACAACTCACCGCTGACCAGCTTCCGGTTCTTGCTGAAGAGCTGCGCTCATTCCTGTTGTCAACCGTTTCTGAAACCGGCGGACACCTGGGGTCAAATCTGGGGGTAGTTGAGCTGACCCTCGCTCTGCACTACTGCTTTACCACACCTGAGGACAAGATTGTCTGGGATGTTGGGCATCAGGCCTACACCCATAAAATTTTGACTGGTCGCCGTGACCGTTTTGCCACCCAACGCCAGTACAAGGGGATCTCAGGATTTCCCAAGCGTTCAGAGTCAGAGCATGACGCCTTTGGTGTTGGACATGCCTCCACCTCCATTTCTGCCGGACTGGGCATGGCTGTTGCTGATAATCTGGACAAGAAAAAAAATAATGTCATAGCAGTGATTGGCGATGGTTCGCTAACCGGCGGCATCGCCTTTGAGGGATTGAATCAGGCTGGACACCTCAAGAAAAATTTTATTGTCGTGTTGAACGACAATGAGATGTCCATCTCAAAAAATGTCGGAGCTTTTTCGGCCTTCGTATCCCGCAAGATGACCACCCGGCATTTTCGTGAACTGAAACGCGAGATGAAGGAGCTGCTGACCAGCATTCCGGCCTTTGGTAAAGATATTCTCAAGTTTGCCCGACGCGCCGAGAACTCCCTGAAAGGATTTCTCACCCCCGGTGCCCTGTTTGAGGCATTGGGGTTTGACTACATCGGACCGATTGATGGCCACGACCTGCCGGCACTGATTGAAGTATTCAACAACGCGAGAGAATTTGATGGACCGCTTCTGATCCATGTCATGACCACCAAGGGTAAGGGCTATCTCCCGGCAGAAGAAACCCCTGACAAGTTTCACGGCGTGGGCGCCTTTGACCTCTCAACCGGCAAGGCCCCTGCCAAGGCTGGCTCCCTTTCCTATACCGAAGTTTTTGGCCGCACTCTGGTTGATCTGGCCAAAGAAGATCCAAAAATAGTAGCTATCACCGCTGCCATGCCGGACGGCACCGGCCTTAACTTTTTTTCTGATGAACTGCCTGAGCGATTCTTTGATGTGGGGATTGCCGAACAACACGGAATCTGCTTTGCAGCCGGTTTGGCTGCTGATGGTTTCAAGCCGGTTACCGCCATCTATTCATCTTTCATGCAGCGGGCATACGATCAGGTCTTTCACGATGTCTGCCTGCAGAACCTGCCGGTGGTGATCGCCATGGATCGGGCCGGTCTGGTGGGGGATGACGGCCCCACGCACCACGGTGTGTTTGATCTCTCCTTCATGCGCCACCTTCCGGGTTTGACCTTTATGGCTCCCAAGGATGAAAACGAACTGCGGCACATGTTAAAGACCGCTCTGGAACTGAACGGGCCGGTTGCCCTGCGTTACCCGCGCGGAGCTGGTTACGGTGTGCCGCTTGACAAGAAGATTCAGGCCTTGCCGATCGGCAAAGGCGAGCTGCTGCGAGAAGGTGCGGACCTGACTATCGTGGCCATCGGTTCAACGGTCATGCCTGCCTGCAAGGCTGCTGAACAACTGGCAGGGCAGGGGATCAATGCAGGCGTGATCAATGCCCGCTTTATCAAGCCGCTTGATGCTGATCTGATCCTTGGCCAGGCACAGGCAACCGGTCGGATCATAACGGTTGAAGAGAATGTTCTGCAAGGTGGTTTTGGCAGCGCTGTGCTGGAATTGTTGCACGACAACGGCATGTCACAGATTAAAGTCAAACGGATCGGCATACCGGATCACTTCATCGAACAAGGAACCCAGGCTCAACTCCGCAAGGATGTGGGGATTGATGCCGAAGGTATCGCAACTGCCGTACAAGCATTCATGCACAGCTGAAAGGACTCTATTCCATGCGTTTTCCCTGGCGTCTCAATTATGACCTGACCAAATACATCATCAAAAACAACCTGAACAAGGTAGAGAAGTATCCGCTGGTGCTGATGCTGGAACCGACCCACCTCTGCAACCTGACCTGTTCTGGCTGTGGCCGGATCCGTGAGTATGCTGACACCATTAACGAGATGATGTCCCTGGAAGACTGTCTTCGTTCAGTTGACGAGTGCCCGGCTCCGGTCGTCACCATAACCGGTGGTGAACCGTTCCTGTATCCCCATATTTTTGAGCTGACCCAGGGGGTGCTTGACCGTGGCCGTCACATTATGTTCTGTACCAATGCCGTGCTGATGGAACAGTCGATTGAAAAAATGCAGCCCCATCCCAACCTGACCTTTAACGTTCATATGGACGGACTTGAGCAGACCCATGACCGGATTCTGGAGCGTAAAGGCTGTTTCAAGACCGCTATGGCAGCCATCAAGGCAGCCAAGGCCAAGGGGTTCCGGGTCTGCACCAACACCACCATCTTTACTGACACTGATCTGGTAGAGATTGAGATGCTCTTTTCACAGCTGGAAGAGTTGGGGGTGGATGGGATTCTGGTGGCACCCGGCTTTAGCTATGAAGCAGTTGAAGAAGAGAAACAGTTTCTGGTGCGGCTGGAGATTGAGAAGAAGTTCCGTCAGGTCTACGAGATGAGTAAAAAACACCGCTTCTGGTCCACCCCGATGTATCTGCGCTTCCTGAAGGGGGAGAAAAAACTGCAATGCACCCCCTGGGGTAATCCCACCCGCAATCCGCAGGGCTGGAAGGCCCCCTGCTACCTGATTACCGATGGTCACTATCCCACCTTTAAAGAAATGATGGAGAAGGTCAACTGGGACAGCTACGGCGTAGGCAGGGATCCCCGCTGCGCCCAGTGTATGATGCACTGCGGCTTTGAGCCAACTGTTGTTACTGAAGTAGGCAAGAGCCCGAAAGATATACTTGAAATGGTACTCTGGAACCTGTCCTAGCGTTTTTGCTGCATAGGTGGATGCAGGGTTTAAAAGCCGGCACTCAAATGGCAGGCTGCAAAATGGCCGGGGCTCTGTTCTATCAAGGCTGGGCATTCTTTACGGCAGATATCTTCGGCATAGGGGCAGCGGGGATGAAAACGGCACCCGACAGGCAGATTGATTGCTGAGGGGACTTCAGTTGAGCACAGCGGTTTTCCTGGTGTTTGTATTATTTTGTGGATTCGGGGAATAGCTGCCAGCAGGGCTTGGCTGTAAGGGTGGTGACACTGGTTGAAAAGCTCTTGGGCAGGCGCCAGTTCTACTATGCTGCCAAGATACATCACAGCGATCCGGTCGCTGATATGGCGCAGTACCCCCAGATCATGGCTGACCATCAGCATCGTCAGACCATGCTGATGTTTTAATTCCTGCAGCAGGTTGATAATTTGAGCCTGGATCGAAATATCCAGCGATGAGACCGGTTCATCAGCCACCAGTACGCCCGGCTGGGCGGCCAAAGCACGGGCAATACCGATACGTTGCCGTTGTCCTCCGGAAAATTCGTGGGGGAAACGGTCATACTGGTCAGTCGCCAGACCAACCTGGGCCATCAGACTGATGGTGTTTTCCCGTAGTTTTGACGGGGCACACCGTTGGTGAATCAGAAGCGGTTCAGCAATGGTGTCACCAATCCGCATTCTGGGATTCAGCGATGAGAAAGGATCCTGAAAAACCATCTGAACCGAACGGCGAAAGTACTGGAACTCAGACTGGTCAAGCTGGGCAATATTTTTACCTTCAAAGTTAATCAGGCCACTATCCGGCTGTATCAGGCCGGTGAGCAGTCTGGCAACGGTTGATTTGCCGCAGCCGGATTCACCGGCAAGCCCCAGGGTTTCTCCTTTACGCAAGGAGAGCGAAACCCTATCGACGGCCTTTATGGTTGCTTTGGATTTTGAACCCTTCAGAACAAAATTTTTGCAGATGGTATCGGCTGAGAGAAGAATATCTGTCATAGAAAGTTCCAGCACCGGACCAGGTGGTTTTGGCCCAAAGTACGTTGTTCAGGCATGCTAGTGGCACAAGCGGGTTTGGCATCAGGGCAGCGTTCACGGAAAGGGCAGCCGATAATCTCACCGACAAGCTGAGGAGGATGTCCGGGAATGGCCTTCAGTGGGCTGCCCGGCTCGGTATTTTCAGGCAGGGATGCAAGTAACCCTTGGGTATAGGGGTGCAGTGCTGACTCCAGCAGTTCTCCGGTTGCGGCTGACTCAACAATTCTTCCGGCATACATGACATGCACCCAATCTGCCCGTTGTGCCACAATCCCCAGATCATGGGTAATCAGCAGCAGGGCCAATCCTTTTTTCAGACGCAGTTGGTCGATCAGCTCCAGAATCTGGGCCTGAATAGTGACATCCAGGGCTGTGGTGGGTTCATCGGCGATCAG
>CAXNJF010000019.1:0-11702 GCA_964202585.1 Trichlorobacter sp.
CCGGCCAGGCCGTGGATACGGGCAATACCGTCTCCGATTGAGATAATGGTACCGGTTTCCGATACCTCTACCTCCTTGCCATACTCATTGATCTGTTTCTTGATGATCTCGCTGATCTCTTCGGCTCTGAGTTCCATAGAAGCGTTTACCCCTTCTGTAGTATATCGTGAATCCGTGCTAATTGCGTTTTGACACTGCTATCGTAGGCTATATCGCCGATCTGGGTAACAACACCACCGATCAGTGATTGGTCAACTTTAATCTGCAATACAACTTTTTTTCCGGTCTTCTGCTCCAGTGCACCCTTGATAGAATCAATCTGTGCATCATCCATGGCAAAGGCGGTGGTAATAACCGGACGGATAATTCCGGTCTGCTCGTCAGCCAGCTGCTGATAGGTTTCTACTATTTGCGACAGACAGGTGATCCGGTGCTTATCCACCAGCAGCAGCAGAAAATTGGCTACCAGCTCTGAACACTGCATACGGGCAATCAGATCACGCATGATCTGCTTCTTCTGCACCAGAGTAAAAGCCGGGTTGCCGAACACGGCTCGCAACTCGCTATTACCGGCAAAAAGTTCTTCTACAACCTTCAGTTCTTGCCTGAAGCGATCAAGCAGATCTTTTTCCGAGCCAAGCTGCACCAGCGCTTTGGCATACCGTCTGGCAATGGCGTTATTGATCACAGTTGCACCACCTTCCCGAGGTAATCCTGCACAAAGCGGTCATGGTCAGCTTTCTGGACAGCGCCGGAAAGCTTGCTGCCGGCCAGCTCAACCGCAAGACGGGCTGCTTCTGCACGCAGCTCAGTGCGAGCCTTCAATACTTCCTGGTCAGCTGCCTGGGCAGCCTGTACCGCCACCTTGGCAGCGGCGGCCTGAGCCTCAGCAATTATCCGCTCTTTTTCTGACTCAGCCTCTTTCAACATGGAAGCACGGAGTGCATCAACTTCCTGATTTGCCTTGGCCAGCTTCTCGGTATATTCTTTCAGCTTGGCCTCTGCAGATTCACGAGCTTCACTGGCTTCACGCAGATTCTTTTCAATCTGTGCCTGCCGGTCTGCCAACGAACCTTTGACATTGGCTTTTTTGATAGCCCAAAATAAAATTCCGGCCAGCACGACAAAGTTCAACACGCGCCAACCGAAGTCCTTCATCTGGGCTCCGCTGACGGCATGCTGCCCACCATCACCCGAAGCGATGGCCAGCACAGGGATCAGAATGGCTGCAACAACAGCCAGACAAGAAAGGATTCTTTTCATACGGCGATCATTCTGAATCAGCATGGGTTACAGACTCCTCCCCAGAATTTTCTCACAAATATCACCGGACAAGGCATCTACCTGCTTCTGCAACAAGATACGCGCCTCGGCAGACTCTTTTGCTACACGCTCACGAATTGAGGCAATTGATGCTGCAGCATCCTGGCGAGCCTTGTTCAGCAGCGCTGCTTCTTCGCCCTGCGCTTCTTTCACCAGTTCTGCGCGTCTGGCGCCGACGTCAACTTTCGCTTGTTGCAGACGGGCTTCGTACTCGGCTACCTTTGCCTGTACCTGCTCATCCACTGAAACTGCACGCTCACGGGCAGACTGGATCTCCTGCCGACGCTGGGCAAGCAAAGCCCGGATCGGTTTGTACAGAAAGACATTCAGAACAAGAACCAGAAGTCCGAAGTTTACTATCTGGACAGCAAATGCGAGATCGAGAGTGATCACGGCCTACCCCTTAAATCAGCAGTGTAATTGTATACTGTGTCCCACAAAAACGCGCCTGACAAGAAGGTCAGGCGTAAAACGTTGGTTAGATATCATGGCTAAACAAAGGCTGTCAATCAAAAAGAAACTGTTTTCTTTCCATGGTGAGGATTACGTCTGCAGCATATCGATGATACGGGTCAGTTCATCAGATGAATTGAAATGAATTTCCAACGCCCCTTTACCACCGCTGTTCCGGCGAATGGCTATTCTGGTCTGGAACTGCTTCTGGAGCTGATCTTCCAGCGAGGTCATGAGCAGGTCGGGTTGACGAGCCGACTTTGCAACAACGTGCGTACCCCGCTTGAGCCGGTTCACCAACTCTTCGGTGGCCCTGACGCTCAGGAATCGATGCAGAATTTCATGACGGGCTTTTTGAATCAGCTCGTCACTTTCAAGTCCCAGCAGTGCGCGGGCATGCCCCATGGAAAGCCGCTCTTCAACTACATCTTTCTGAATATCATCGGGTAATTTCAGCAAACGCAAGGCGTTGGTAACGGTTGTGCGATTCTTGCCAACCCGTTTTGCCACCTCATCCTGAGAAATCCCCAGGTGGTCCACCAGAGACCGGTAGGCCTGAGCCTCCTCTATGGCGTTCAGATCTTCCCGCTGGATATTCTCAATCAGCGCCAGTTCCATGACCGCATCTTCACTGACTTCACGGATCACCACCGGCAATTCCCGCAGTCCCGCTTTTTGAGCGGCCCGCCAGCGTCGCTCTCCTGCTATGATCTCGTAGCAGCCATCCTTTTTGGTAACCACCAACGGCTGGATAATCCCCTTTTCACGGATAGAGGCCGCCAGTTCGTCCAGCTTATCCTGGGTAAACTGTTTGCGAGGCTGGTTACGATTGGGACGAATCTGTTCAATCGGACAAAGAAAATAATTCTTGTCTTCAGCAACGGCCATTACCGGCAACAGTGCAGCCATCCCCCTGCCCAGCCCACCTTTTTTAAGCATTGGCTACCTCACGCTGAATCAGTTCTCGGGCCAGCTGCAAATAGGCTGCCGCCCCACGGGAGGTAATATCGTAATAAATAATCGGCTTGCCATGACTGGGAGCTTCTGAAAGCCGCACATTACGCGGTATAACCGTCTCAAATGACTCTTTGGGAAAGTGACTGCGGATCTCATCCTCCACATCCTTTGACAGCCGGTTGCGGGCATCTGCCATGGTCAGCAGGATTCCCTCAACCCTGAGACGGGGATTCAATCCTTGCTGAACAAGCCTGATGGTATTCAAAATCTGTGAAAGTCCCTCCATTGCATAAAATTCACACTGGAGCGGAATCAGCACCGTATCGGCAGCGGTCATGGCATTCACGGTTAACAGGCTTAAGGATGGTGGACAATCAATCAGGATATACTGATAACGCTCCTGTAAAAGTGCAAGGGCGTTTTTCAGTTTCTGCTCTCGTCCGGTCTCAGTTGCAAGCTCCAGCTCGGCTCCGGCCAGATCGGCAGTTGCCGGCAGAATATGCAGGTACGGGTGACCGGTATCAACCACCAGCGCAGCCGGATCAGCCTCATTGATCAGCACGTCGTAGATCGAATGCTGCAGCCGGGTCTTATCAACTCCGACACCGCTGGTGGCATTCCCCTGGGGATCAATATCCACCAGCAGTGTTGGCCGTTCGGCAGCAGCCAACGCAGCAGCGAGGTTGATGGCGGTCGTGGTTTTACCCACGCCACCCTTCTGATTTGCAATACAAATAATTTTTGACATAGATTAGTTAGTATTCGATCTGAAGAAATTCAGTTATTTAGAAGATACGCATGAGTGCGGAACCGTACCATAAAGCAACGAGCCCTGCAAAGACTTTTTAAGAAAGGGTCGATCCCGGCCAGCTGTTTCCGCAGCTCCCGATAAAGTCAGCGTCAGGCGCTGCATTCAGTACAAGCGGTGTTCCATTACGCCCTTCAAAAGCAAGTCCAACGCAATGCAGCATAAGTCTTGATGCTGTCAAGCCACCGTAGGTTGCGTCACCGACTATCGGGAATCCATCGCTTGAAAGATGCACCCTGATCTGATGGGTTCTCCCGGTTCGAGGGCTCGCCTCAACCAGTGCTTGCCCGTCAGTTGCTGCAAGCAGCCGGAACTCGGTTAACGCTGCTCTGCCTTCAGGCATAACACCCCAGCGTGCGCTGCCCAGCTTGCCGATCGCCCCGTCTGCAGACCAGTATTGATCCGCTGGAAGACCGGTTACCAAGGCAAGATATCTCTTCTGGATCTGCCCCAGTTTAAACAGTTCAGAAAGCCAGGCTGCTGCCTGACGATGCTTGGGAAACACCATCAGCCCGGAGGTACCGCGATCAAGGCGATGGACAACCCGCACCGGCTCCTTGATCCCCTGGCGGATAAACTCTTCCGCAACCCAGTACTCCAGCGTCCCTTTCAACTGATAGGGCGTGCGTTGACTGGCCACCCCGGAAGGTTTATTGACCACCAGCAGTTCCCGGTCCTGATACACAATCGCTTCCGGCGACAGCTCCAGTTCGCGGAACTCCCCCGGCTGCATGATCCCGACAGTCAAAGAATCGCCATCCTTCATGCCGCGTGAAGCGACCCGCACCATGGACTGATTCACCGCGCAACCGCCACGGTCAATAATTCGCCTGGCTTCCCCCTTGCTGAACCCTGCAAGCTGAGCCAGACTTTCATCAAGCCGTTTTCCGGCCAGTACTGGCGGTATGCTGAAGTTTTTGATCATAATTTCTTCTTTTTCAAAGACAACCTGGCAGATAAGCGAGGGGGGATCAAGCCTGCTGGGGGAGGTCAAGCACCTGCTTCAAGGCAGCGTCAATGGCTGGTACATCGACAATGGTGTTAAAACAGGGGCCGTGGGGACGCAGGTTAAGCACACCAAGCACCGGCAACGGATAGCAATCCTTGATACCGGAGGTGAGATCCCGCTCGCAGGCAACCGCCAGTACCAGCTTGGGGCGTTTTTCAACAATCACCTTGCGGGCCAGGGTGCCCCCGGTGGCCACCGAGATATCAATACCGTATCTTCTTCCTATTTCAACCAGCCCCTTGATGTCACAACGTCCGCAGAGCACACACTTGTTCACGTCACCGGTCACCTTGATCTCACAGTCAAACAGCTGAATGCAGTGAGGTAAGAGGATTAGTATCCGGTCTGGCCGTACCTTGCATTTCTGGGAGATGACCAGCGAGTTGTTCATGGCGATAAAAGACTGGCGGATCCGGTCTTTGTCGAGCCCGATAATCCTGCCGACAAATTCGATCAGCGGCAGCAAGAACTTGATTACTACCAGCCTCATGAAACGGGTAAAGAAGATATCTTTACCCAGCGCAGTGGTCAACACCAGCAGAACCGTGCCAAAGATGGCAACACCGGAGAGCGCAAGCACCACCAGGCCGACGATCCTTGGCAGATCGGGGTGGATATTGGCCAAACCACGGCTGGGGATCCACCAGGCCAGAAAAATGGCTCCGACCAGAACCACGCAGGTCAGTCCCATCAAGGCGATAAAGAGCCGTTTGCGGGGAGCTGCCGTCTGTTCCTGAACATCGCTCACGGTGCTGCCTCCGGTGGAGCCAGGAGCGTGCCGACCGGCAGGGGATGACCCGCCACAAAACTGGCTGCATCCATCTTGCGGCTGCCTGAAGCCTGAAGTTCCTTAATCAGCAACGATCCCTGACCACAGGCCACCTCAATGCCGTCCTTGCCGGCGGCCAGAACACTACCGGCAACCCCTTCTCCCTGCCCGACTGCGGTGCGGTAAAGTTTAAGCGGCTCATTGTCCAGCCAGGCAACAGCCCCCGGCCAAACCGACAGGCCGCGAATCTGATTATGAATTTCCCGGGCAGACTTGTGCCAGTCAATCTGGCCATGTTCTTTCTTCAAAAGCGGAGCATAACAGCTCAAACTATCATCCTGCTGTTCGGGAATAATACTTCCGGCCTTCAATCCGTCCAGGGTTTCTCCCAGCAGTTCGGCGCCAAGCGCGGACATCCGGTCATGCAAAGCTACGATATTCTCGTCCGGGTCAATCGGCGTGGCTTTTTTAAGCAGCATCGGGCCGGTATCCAGTCCCACATCCATCAACATGGTGGTTACACCGGTTTCATCTTCACCATTCACCATGCACCAGTTAAGCGGTGCCGCGCCACGGTAACGGGGCAAAAGTGAAGCGTGGACATTGACACACCCCTGAGTCGGGATATCCAGCAGCGCTTTGGGCAGAATCTGACCAAAAGCCACCACCACAATCAGGTCCGGTTGCAATTCCCTGATCTGCTCGATGACTTCCGGAACCCTGACCCTGGTCGGCTGATGGACCGGAATGTCGTGGGCCAGGGCCAGCTCCTTTACCGGAGGCGGCTGCAGCTTCTGGCCACGCCCCTTGGGCCGGTCAGGCTGGGTAAATACCGCGATAACATTTTCGCCACGATCAAGCAGAGTTTGCAGGGTGGGACAGGCAAACTCGGGGGTTCCCATAAAGATGATCCGCCAGCCGGTCATTGGGCGCTCCGTTTCTTTGTTTTTTTCAGAAACAACTCCCGTTTGAGCGGAGAAAGCCGATCCACAAACAAAAGTCCTTCCAGGTGGTCAATTTCGTGCTGAAAAGCAACGGCCAGCAGGCCATCGGCATGCCAGATCCGTTCCTGTCCTTCCAGGGTCAACGCCTTTACCACCACCTGTTCATGGCGTTTGACATTGGCAGAAAAATCGATGACTGAAAGGCAGCCTTCCTCTTCAAAGGTTTCCCCTTCACCATGGATTATGACCGGGTTGATGGCGGTAATCAGCTGGGGCGGTTCTTTTTTGGCAGCCACATCAATGACAATCACCCGCTGCAGCACCCCCACCTGAGGGGCAGCCAGGCCGACGCCGGGGGCATCATACATGGTTTCAGCCATATCTCTGGCAAGTTTGATAATTTCATCAGTAATAATGGTTACCGGAGCTGATTTTTGCTTGAGTACCGGGTCGGGAAAAGCGAGAATAGGACGAATCATGGTTTGGCAACTCGTAATCTGTTAAAATTAATACTGCACATGTATAGCAATATCCGATCAGTGAAATCAACCATGTTACACGGAGACAGGCAATGACTGAACCGGTACAGGGGGTTACCAGGTCTGGTGGAGTTCAGCGTCGCACGACGACGCAGGAACGTTTGCGCCATCTGTATGGTGAGACATCCCGCCATGAAGAAGAGGATACTGACGACATGGTGGACATATCCGAAGAGGCCCGTAAAAGGGCTGACGGAACCTATCATAAAAACATTCTGGAGCATATTGAAGAAGACGAATAGCGCTGATTAGATGCTCATCAGGAGAAGAACGCCTGATCCTTGGTATACGCCTCGATAAAGCGCTCCAGCAGGGCAGTCGTCCGTTCCTGGTCAAGCCCCAGATTAAGAGCCGGTTGGCTGGCTGCAACATCCAGATCCTCAACAGCCGTCATGGTGCCAACCCCGTAACGATGGCAGAACAGGTTTGAAAGACTGACGACATTGGTCAGGTTGATCAGATACGGATCTTCGTCCCCCTCAAGATCCAGGGTATGATGGGCCATGACCGCCTTCATCAGGTGTTCCGGGAAGTTCCATTTTTTGATTACCAGTGCTCCCGCCTCTTCATGGGTGTAAGGAAACAGTAACCGTTCGGCAGCCTCAAACGTGATATTTTCATTGTAGCTCAGCTGCATCACCTCCTGAAACTTCTCTTTATCCAGGAAGTTCATGATCTGCTTGCCGATATCATGGAAAAGTCCGCCCAGAAAAGCCTCGTCCGGGTTGATTTTCCTCAGATCCTGAGCAATCAGCCGGGCGGCCAGGCCGGCTCCAAAGGAGTGTTCCCAGAGCAGCTTTTCCGTCAGGCCGTAGGGATGGTAAACCTGCTTGACCGAAGCGGCCACAACGACACTTTTCAGGGTAACAAAACCAAGCATCATGATCGCGTGGGGCAGGGTCTGAATCTGGCGTTGGGCGCCGTAGAAAGACGAGTTTGATATTTTCAATACCCTCGCAGCAACAGCCGGATCCGACTCGACCACCCGTGCCAGATCTTCGGCCGTTGAGTTTTCATCCTCCATCAACTGCAACACCTTGGTGGCAACAACCGGAATGGTGGGCAGGTCGCCTGCCGCCATAATAATCTCTTCCAGGTCTCTACTCATGTTCTCTCCCTTTGACTGCTCCACACACCTGCTACCTGTTAGTTGGTCATACTATTCCACAAAACTGTAAAGAATCAAGCAGTTCGGTAGAATGATTTGAATTTTGCCGGTTTTACCTATATACTGGTCAACACTCTTGCAGCTAAACAAAAGGAAAATTAACTATGTATATCAAAAGGACGACAACTCTGCCGCTCCTTGCCGGTGCATTTTTTCTCCTGACCGGCTTTAGTTGGAATTTTGGAGGAGACAAGTGTACAGAGGCTCTGGAACTTGCAAACAAACTGCCAACCATCAGTGATGATGCAGCAAAGAGCAAGGATGAAGAAAAGATTCTTGCCCTTTGCCCTGGTGGTGCAGCCGCACAGTTTGTTCAGGGGGTCAAGGAAGAAAAAACCGGTAACATTGAAGGGGCCATAGCAGCCTATCGCCGCGCCCTGCAACAGACACCAAGCCTGAGCGTCGCCTCCGGCAACCTCGGGATTCTGTACCTGCAAAAAGGGTTGCAGGATGATGCCAGCATCGCCCTTACCAAGGGATTGGCCGGTCAGCCTTTGCCCGCTTACCATAAAGCGCTGGGCAAAATTATGGCTGACCGGAAGTTCTATGCCCTTGCATTGTATCACTACGGTGAAGCATCACTCAAAACCCCTGGCGATGCCGGCGTACTGTCTGGCCAGGCAGAAGTCTATGCCGCACAGGGACAAACCGATCGGGCCATAGATGAATTCCGTCGCGCATTACTGCTGGATCCCTCCCAGGAACAGGCATCGATTGCACTTGCCGAAATCTACCTTCAAAAGAAGCAGCAGGATGCTGCACAGGATATCCTCAAAAAGGCAGCGACCTCCAATCCTCGCAGTAACCGTATCCATCTGATGCTGGCTGATCTCTATGAAAAAAGCGGGGATCTCAAACAGGCTGAATACGAGCGTCTGCTTGGTGGTCAAAAGGGCTCGGCGGCTTCGTTGGAACCGGCAAAACCGGAAGGAATCGCGCTGGGTGATCAACTTGCTGCCAAAGGCGAGGTGGACAAGGCTGCCGAGGCATACCGGTCAGCCCTGAAACAGATGCCGGAACTGGTTGAACCCCACGAAAAGCTTGGCACACTGTTCTTTCGGGCCGGACGTGACGGCGATGCCATCCTGGCCTACCGTGAAGCAACTTACCTGGGCAGCACAAATGCCGAGGTTTACTATAATCTCGGGCAGCTGTACGAAAAACGCAATCAGCTGGATGAGGCGGTGGTTTCCTACAAGCGGGCCATCGAGAAAAAGCCGGACTTTGCCGAGGCCCGCTTGAAACTGGCCGACATCCGTCTTGGCCGTGGCAATACCCAGGAAGCGGTTGAGCAGTATGTGGAGTTTTTGAAACTGAAACCAGAAAGTGCTGATATCCATCTGAAGCTGGCCAGAATATTTGTAAAAAACAAGAACCTGAATCTGGCTGAAGAGTCATACAATGCTGTGTTAAAGCTTGCTCCGGACAATCCGGAGGCGAACCGCGAAATTGCTGCGGTGTACCGGGCCAAGGGGATGAATGACAAGGCACTGGAGTACTATCGCAAAGCTCTTGAACTGCGTAAGGATGATTCTGAAACCCGTAATGCCCTGGTTGCTATCTATGTTAAGGAAAAAAAGTATACTGAACTGGCCGTGCTGCTGAAGGAAGCGGTTGAACTGGCCCCTGATGATCCTAATAACCATTACAAACTGGGGCTGATCTACGACTTTAAAAAGGAGTACGACAACTCGATCTCCTGTTATAAAAAAGCTGTCGAGCTGAAGCCCGACCATGCTCGTGCCCTTCATGCACTGGGGCGGGTCTACATGAAAACCGGCCGCCTGTCCGAGGCCCGTGAAGCGTTGGAAGCGGCCAAAAAGGCAGACCCCAATATGGAGGAAACCACTGTCCTGCTGAATAACATTCGTGATGAATTCAACCCGGTTCCCAAAAAGCCGGGCAAGTCATCCAAGTCAAAAGTCAAAAAATCCAAAAAGAGCAGTTCCAAAAAAAGTGCCGTCAATAAAAACGCAAAAAAAACAACAACCAAGAAAAAAAATCCCTGACATTTCGCGGCGGCCAGTAGTCCTGGCCGCCATTCTCAGTTGGCTGCATCTACCTGAAAATATGAAGTGTACCCATGTCCCCAACTCTGCCGGAATATTTCCCGTTCACTATTCAGCTTGCTGCCCGTGCGCAGAAACAGTTTGGCGTACAAGACCTTTTACCCAAGTCTGGTAGCGCTTATCCCACCATTCTGTTTTACCGCCGGCTGGCTACGGCAATGGCTAAAAAAACCACTGCCGGTACTGCAGCAACAGCCGCCCAGCTCAACCTCTATGCCTCGCTTTTAAAGATATACCGTCACCTGATTGATGAACTGACCGGGACGGGTCAGAAGCCACTGTTGTCCGACGCCCTCCAGAGATCAGGAATCAAGGCGAATGGTGAAGCAACAACCCGAACCTTTACTGCATTCATGGAGCATTTTCCAGCCGGTTCCGATCTGGCAACCCTGGATCAAAACTGTCAACAGCACCTTCTTTTACGTGAACTGCTGTTGCTGGATCTTGCAGCAAAAAACAAGGCGCTCGACCCGTTTCGTGTACTGCTGGATGACCGCGAACTGGCCTCTGTGGCGCCCTATCGCCGGATAGTTCGCGGACTTGAGCGTTCGTTGGCGAAAGGACCGGTTGTGCCGTCCATCGGCATGACACTGATGGAAGCGCTGCAGGCACCTCTTGCTGCTGCACCGGATTCACTGGCCGGACAGCTTGCGTTCATCCGTGAGCAATGGGCTGCTGTATTGCCGCCAGAACTTCTTGAAGAGCTGTTAACCGCCTTTGATATTCTGGATGAAGAGCAGCGCCAGTGGAGTGACGGAGGAGCCGGGCCCAGTGAAGTACTCAGCTTCGGCGGTCCTCACGCTGCAGATGGCAGCATGGACCATCTCTCCGGAGCTGCTCACTACCACGGGGCAGGTCACCATGCCGGGTATGACCAGCCTGAATATGAAGCATTTTCAGCTGATGCCGACTGGATGTCCAACGTGGTGATGATGGCCAAAATGACTCATGTCTGGCTGGATCAGCTTTCCCGCTGGCACGGCTATCCGATTACCCGGCTTGACCAGGTGCCGGATGCTGAACTTGACCGTCTGGCAACCTGGGGCTTTACCGGTCTCTGGCTGATCGGCCTGTGGGAGCGCTCCGGTGCTTCCCGGCGGATCAAGGAATTGTGCGGCAATCCGGAGGCACATGCCTCGGCCTATTCGTTATTCGACTACACCATTGCCGATGATCTGGGGGGAGAACCTGCCTTCCTGAACCTGAAACAGAGGGCCTGGAAACGTGGCATCCGGCTGGCCAGCGACATGGTTCCCAATCATACCGGCATCTATTCCCGATGGGTGCTGGAGCATCCGGACTGGTTCGTCCAGACCGATTACGCCCCGTTTCCCACCTATCAGTTTAACGGCGAAGACCTCTCCCACGATCCGGCAGTCACCATTCAGGTTGAGGATGGCTACTGGAACAAGCAGGATGCGGCGGTGGTGTTCAGGATGATCGATCGCCGTGATGGTCGTACCCGCTACATTTACCACGGTAACGATGGCACCAGCATCCCCTGGAACGACACGGCACAGCTCAACTACCTGATCCCGCAGGTGCGGGAGACCGTGATCCAGACCATCCTGCATGTGGCCCGCTTAACACCGATCATCCGTTTTGATGCCGCCATGACCCTTGCTAAAAAACACTATCAACGGCTCTGGTTTCCCCAGCGGGG